>NZ_QHHV01000470.1:0-2226 GCF_003947245.1 Actinoplanes sp. ATCC 53533
GAGGTCAGGAACTCGCCCGCCACCGACATCGATGCCGCAGTCCGTGACAACCTGCTCCGGGCCGTAGCCATTGGTGAGGAACCAAGCGAACATCCGCGACACGATAAGCGCGTGATCAGGATCCGCGGGCGGCATGACGGACAACACTCCCTCGGGACTGAGTTCGTAACGGTGGTTCTCATCGGCTGCCGCCATCACAGCAAGGTCATCCAATGTCACCTGCGTCGGCATACTCGCACCCACTGCCTCGGCGCTCACCACGCCTCCCCTGCAAGTCGCGCTGCTCCCGCCAGCAATCCGGGCGGACAGACCGCGCCCGACGTGCCTCTGGCTGGAAGAGCCAGAGCCAGCTCGTCCAGAACTTAAGGCCTCCACCCCGAGGTTGAGGCCCTTTGGATCCTACAGTGCGCCCGAAGGGACTCGAACCTCGAACCCTCCGATCCGTACGTGATCTTCGAAGTCTAAACTCGTTCTAGCCAGCAGCTCTGGTCGCGGATCCAGCAAAGCCAATCGCTCCAATATTCGGCGTGTGCGCCACGCAATCCATTCCAAGACTGGTCGGCTGGTGTCGCCCGGCGCCCACAAATTGGGCGACGCCTGAGACCTCCTACCTCAGCACGATCCCTGACTGATCCACATATTCAATTCCTCGCCTCGTGATCCGCACGCGATCAGGATCACGATGGATGTAGTTAAGTTCGCGTTCGAGCCGTGTATAAATCCTGCCCATGTTCTTTCTCATTGCAGGGGTAGCCCACTCGCGCAACTGCTCGCGAGTCGCTCCGACTGATCCGCAATGATAGAGCAGCACCAGCAGGTGTTCACCGTGACTTAGGCTCGAATCGAGCACCTTCAGGAAGCCGTCGAAGTCCTCGATAACCGGGGCACGTCGGGCGACAAGATCTTGGACCATGCGTTGAGCTTCGTCCGCCGAGACTGTTGGCGTGTGCCATAGTCGGAGAAACTCCCGCCGGTGCGGTTGCACGATCTCCGCCACGGCGCCGCGTCTCTCGCCCACGCGGCCGGCGCCGACCTCAAGACGCTGCAGGACCTGCTCGGGCACTCCAGCATCCTGGTCACCGCGGACACCTACACCAGCGTGCTGCCCGCGACCCAACGCCACTGTGCCGACGCGACCGCCAAGCTGGTGCTGGACGCGGCCCGCCGGACGCGCAAGAAGATCAAGAACGCGGCCCGCCGCAATCGGCCCCGGCCCGATTCAGTTTCCGCTGCCCCCGGCAGATTCCCGCGAAGCGAACAAATGGCAGGTCACGGACCCGCCGACGACGTCCTCCTCGCCCGCAGAGCCCGCCCCCGAGCGGCCCCCACGTGGCACCCATCGTCCACACAGGCCGGAGAAAGCAAAACGCCTGACCCGCGTTTCCGCAGGTCAGGCATCTTATAATCTGGTGCGCCCGAAGGGACTCGAACCCCTAACCTTCTGATCCGTAGTCAGACGACTAGTGGTCGCGGGCACACTCTGTTACTGCCTTCGCTCTAGTGGCGTTATACCAGGTCAGGAGCGGTTTGCGTTTCGGCTGGTCACGGCCGAATGCATGATCCAGGCAGTACGAGGAACAGCGGCTTCCAGTTGGCTGTGCTGATTAAGGTCCGGTAGTGCTGCACCGTGCTCCGACGTCCGATCACCATCGGAGCACCATCACGCTGCGTAAACCCGCCACTTATAGCCACGATCAAGGTGACGTGCGCAAGCCATTCGGGCCAGGCGTATAGCCCGCGGCCCTCCGGCCGGGTGCGACACCGGCCACGACGGCTGGACTGAGAACGGCTGACCGGTCTCCCCACAGACCCACACGGCACGGCGCCCAATCGCCTCGAACCGGTAAGGCTCACACTGATCACATCCAGCCGGCCACGCAGCCCTCTCTCGGTGTCTGCTCCCGCTGGGCACGACGTTCGATCACCCACCGTCCCTCGGCGCAGGCATGCCCTCCTGGGGGTTCAGCGGAGACCGGGACTGGCCCGATGGTCGGCAATGAGGCGGGCCACGAGTTCCGCCGCGACGTCGGCGGAGCGGGTGACAACCGCGTCGTACTCGATGGCCTCGTCGGGATTGACGTGGATGTGTTCGGTTTGGCCGAAGCCGAGGACTGCGGTGTTGCCGGGTTTGGCGACGCTGCCGTAGGAGATCATGGTCGCGGGGTCGAGACCGATCGCTGGGATCACCAGCGAACCGTGCGGCAGGTCGAGGGCGGTCAAGGCGTC
>NZ_QHHV01000471.1:0-1194 GCF_003947245.1 Actinoplanes sp. ATCC 53533
ACGCCATCTGCGGCGAGAACGGTGCCGGCAAATCCACCCTGATGAAGGTCCTCAGCGGGGTCTACCCGTACGGCACGTACGACGGTGACATCGTTTACCAGGGTGCGGCGACCCGCTTCTCCGACATCCGGGCCAGCGAGCACGCGGGCATCGTGATCATCCACCAGGAGCTCGCGCTCATCCCGGAGCTCTCGATCACCGAGAACATCTTCCTCGGCAACGAGCCCCGCAAGCGCGGCGCGATCGACTGGAAGTCCGCCCAGCGCCAGGCCCGCGAGCTGCTGGCCCGGGTCGGGCTCCGGGAGAACCCGGACACCCTGATCAAGGACATCGGCGTCGGCAAGCAGCAGCTGGTGGAGATCGCCAAGGCGTTCGCCAAGGACGTCAAGCTGCTCATCCTGGACGAGCCCACCGCCGCGCTGAACGAGGCCGACTCCCGGCACCTGCTCGACCTGCTGCGCGGCTTCCGTGAGCGCGGCATCACCTCGATCATGATCTCGCACAAGCTCAACGAGATCGAGGCGATCGCCGACGAGATCACCATCCTGCGGGACGGCAAGACGGTCGAGACGCTGAACATCAAGGACGACGGCGTCGACGAGGACCGGATCGTGCGCGGGATGGTCGGCCGCGAGCTGAGCAGCCGGTTCCCCGACCACACCCCGAAGATCGGCGAGATCTTCTTCGAGGTCCGGGACTGGAACGTGCGGCACCCGATCTCCGCCGACCGCCAGGTCTGCAAGAACGAGAGCTACGTGGTGCGCCGCGGCGAGATCGTCGGCTTCGCCGGCCTGATGGGTGCCGGCCGCACCGAGCTCGCGATGAGCGTCTTCGGCCGTTCGTACGGGATCTGGGAGTCCGGCACGATCATCAAGGACGGCAAGGAGATCGTGCTCAAGTCGGTGGCGGACGCGATCGCCCACGGGCTCGCCTACGTCAGCGAGGACCGCAAGGCGATCGGCCTCAACCTGCTCGACGACATCAAGACGTCGACGGTGTCCGCCAAGCTCTCCAAGATCACCAAGCGTGGCGTGCTCGACGAGGTCGCCGAGTACAAGGCCGCCGAGGCCTACCGCAAGGAACTGCGGACCAAGGCGCCCACCGTGGACGAGGGCGTCTCCAAGCTCTCCGGCGGCAACCAGCAGAAGGTCGTCCTGGCGAAGTGGATGTTCACCGACCCGGACCTGCTGATCC
>NZ_QHHV01000472.1:0-3140 GCF_003947245.1 Actinoplanes sp. ATCC 53533
CAGCGGCGCGACCGAGGTGGCCAGGCCCGCGTAGCGCAGGAAGCCGGTGGTCGGAGCGTCGGAGTTCGACTTGAGCTTCTCGTCCTGCAGGATCTGGGTGCGAGCCTGGGTCTGCACACCGGTCTGGCCGGCGTCCAGGTCGGCGGTGCCGTCGATGAGACGCTTGTCCATGTCGTCGGCGTTGGTGGTGATGGTCAGGTTGATCGCGTCCGGCAGCGCCTTGCGGATCGTGTCGGTCGCCTGGTCCCAGTTCGGGTTACGCACGAAGGACACGCTCTTGCCCGGCACAACCGCGCCCGGCTTGAGCATGTACGGGCCGGAGGAAGCCGGTGCGGAGCCGTACTGCGCTCCGGTGTCCCGCTTCTGCGGCACCGGGCCGGAGCCGGGCATCGCGAGCAGGTAGAGGAAGTCCGAGTACGGCTTCTGCAGCTTGAACACGATGGTCGAGTCGTCCGGCGTGGTGACGGACTTCAGGCCCAGCTTGTCGGGGTCGGTGTCCTTGTACGGGCCCGGGTACTTCTGGCCCTGGTCGAGGACGCCGGGCAGGTAGACCGGGCCGCCGGAGATGACGTCCGCCGCCCAGACCCGCTCGATGCCGTACTTGATGTCCTTCGAGGTGATCGGCGCGCCGTCATCCCACTTGATGCCGCTCTTGAGCTTGAAGGTGTACGTCAGCTTGTCGGCGCTGATCTCGGGCTCGGCCGACGCCAGGTCGGGAACCAGCTTGAGGCCGGCGTCGCCCGGAGCCGCGGCGTAGTCCACCAGCTTGCGGGTGTAGAGCCGGTTCAGGTTCCACACGAACGCGTAGTAGGCGCGCGCCGGGTCCATCGAATCGACGTCCTGGGCGGACATGAGGTTAAGCGTGCCGCCCTTCTTGTCACTCGGGTTGACCACGCCGGTCAGCGCGGCGTTGTAGCCGGACGCGCCGTTGGTCGTGCCCTTGTCGGAGTCGCTGTCAGACGTGCCACCGCAAGCGGCGGTGAAGCCCAACGCGACGGCGACCCCAGCGGCCGCCACCACCCTCGTCTTGCTAACCACCTGTACTCCTACCTCCTAGACAGCGAACCCGTAGGCCCGCGGAACATGCGTTGGTGCGATGGCCCCGTTGTCAGCGGGCCTTGGGATCGAGCGCGTCACGCAGGCCGTCACCGAAGAGATTGAAGGCCAACACGGTAATGAAGATCATTCCGCCGGGGACGATCATGTACATCGGGTCGTAGCGGTAGAAGTTCACCGCGTCCGCGAGCATGCCGCCCCACGACGGGTTCGGCGGCGGGATGCCCACGCCGAGGAAGCTCAGGGCGGCCTCGGTGAGGATGTTGGTGGGGATGATCAGCGTCGTGTAGACGAGGATCGGGGCGGCCAGGTTCGGCAGCAGCTCCCGGCCCAGGATGCGCGGCGAGCGGGCGCCGAGGCTCTTGGCGGCCTCGACGAACTCACGCTCGCGCAGCGACAGCGTCTGCCCGCGCACGATCCGGCCGATGTACGGCCAACCGAAGAAGCCGATGACGCCGACCAGCACGAACACCCGTGACCAGCGGCCGCCGAGCCCGAGCATCGAGTCGGGCAGCACCGAGACCAGGGCGATCGCGAAGAGCAGCTGCGGGAAGGCGAGCAGGAAGTCCATGATCCGGCTGATCACCGCATCGACCCAGCCGCCGAGGTAACCGGCCGAGAGGCCGAAGATCACGCCGAGGACGGTCGAGAGGAACGCCGACAGGAAGGCGACCGTGAGCGAGGTCTGCGCGCCGTACACGATGCGGCTGAAGACGTCCCGGCCGGAGACGGGCTCGACGCCGAGGATGAAATCCTTGCTGATGCCACCCCAGGAACCGATCGGGGTGCCCAGCGTCGCGTCGATCTGGTCGCCGTGGAACTCGTCGATCGGGTGACCGAACAGCTTGGTCAGCACCGGGGCGAGAATCGCGATCAGGACCAGCACGGTGACGACGATGGCGCCGCCGAGCGCGACCTTGTCCGTCTTCAGACGGCGCCAGGCGATCTGCTTGAGCGACCGGCCGGCGATGACCTGCTCGCTCGGCGCCCGCACGATGGCGGGGTCGTCGGTGGGCGCCGACTTCTCGTCGGTAATCGACGCCTCTGGGCCGATCGACATCTATCCGCCGGTCCTTTCCCCGGCCGCCGACCGCAGGTTTCCACAGCCACGACCGCGGGCATCGCGCCCGTAGACCGTCGGCAATGGCTCCCGCAGCGCCCGGCAACCGATCGGTTATCGCAAGCCTCGAGTGCCGTTCCCCTGAAGAGCCGGTCAGGTCTGACCAGAACCACGAGGGCACGCGACAGCGGGTGTGCCGCCATCGTTAGGAACATTCACCTACGGCGGGGGTGTGGTCAAGGACATCTCCGGCACACGTCTGCATCCGTGTCTCCCCCGTGATAGGACCGTGACCTGGGGACCCGCCAAGACGGAAAACTACCGCCTACATGATTCCGAAGTGGGGTAAAGCGGGCAAAATGGGCCGGTTTCACTACACGGCGCGACGGCCCTCGAAGGCCCGGCCCAGGGTGATCTCGTCGGCATACTCCAGATCACCGCCCACCGGCAGGCCACTGGCCAGCCGGGTAACGGCGATCCCCATCGGCTTCACCATGATCGCGAGGTAGGTGGCCGTGGCCTCCCCCTCGGTGTTCGGATCGGTGGCGAGAATCAGCTCCTTGACCTCGCCGGTGCTGAGCCTGATCAGCAGCTCACGGATCCGCAGGTTGTCCGGGCCGATGCCCTCGAGCGGATTGATGGCGCCACCCAGGACGTGATAGCGACCGCGGAACTCGCCGGTCCGCTCGATCGCGACGACGTCCTTGGGCTCCTCCACGACGCAGAGCACCTCGTTGCTGCGACGGGTGTCGCGGCAGATCCGGCACTGCTCCGACTCGGCGACGTTGAAACAGATCGTGCAGAACCGGACCAGCTCCTTCACCCTGCGCAGGGAGTTGGCCAGCCGGTTCACGTCGGCGGGATCGGCGGACAGGACGTGGAAGGCGATCCGTTGGGCGCTCTTCGGGCCCACGCCCGGCAGCCGGCCCAGCTCGTCGATCAGATCCTGGATGGCACCCTCGTACACAGGCTCAGAATCCCGGGAGGGAGAGGCCGCCCAGGCCGCCGGTGGCCGGACCCATCT
>NZ_QHHV01000473.1:0-2468 GCF_003947245.1 Actinoplanes sp. ATCC 53533
CCCGAGTACGCCTGCCAGTTGGTGTTGGACACGAAGCTGACGGCGGTGTTCCAGGCGACGTGGTCGGTGACCGCCGGCATGCCCAGTGACAGCCACAGCTTGTCCTGCACGCGCAGGAAGAGGTAGAGAAAGAGAATCGAGACTGCGGAGAAGGCCAGGACGCTGCGGGCGTAGACACCCCAGGTCTGCTCGGCCGCCGGGTCGACGCCGACGAGCCGGTACACACCGCGTTCGACCACGGTGCTCCGGGTGCCGGTGACGACCCGGTACAGGTAGTCGCCGAACGGGCGGTAGACCGCGACCAGCGCGGCCACCAGGGTGATGACGAACAGCCAGCCGGCCATCAGAACTTCTCCGGGAACAGCAGGGCGGCGACCATGAAGGCGCCGAGCAGCACGGCCACGATCAGGCCGATGAGGTTGACGGCGCTCACCAGCGTTCGACCGCCCGGATCAGCACGGTCAGCGCTGCGAACAGCGCCACCGTGAGCCCGACGAACACGAGATCAGCCACGGGAGGACTCCTTGACGAGGGATGCGGTACCAACGCCCGAAGTACAGCTCACCGATTGCCGTTCGCGAGCGGCGTTCACGCGATGCCTACGCTCCCGGACCGTTTCTTGACGCGTTCTTAACGAGGCCGGGATGAGCCGGTCCTCGCGGGTGTCGTTGACAGCTCGGGGGCGTATATCTGCGGTTATGACCCCGCACATCGAGGCACCGTCGGGCCTCCTGGGCCCGCGCCGTACGCCTGCGCCACCGCTACCGCATCCTGTCCGTGCAGAATTCGTCGGTGCCCAGCGCCATCGCCGCCCGCACATCCACGTCGGCTGACGTGCGCCGCGGCGTCGGCGATGACTGGAGCGGCAGCCCCGGTCCGCCCGCCGCAGAACACCAGGTTGACGAGCCTCTGCTGCGCCTTCTGGAAAGCCTCCGCCGCGTCGAACGCGCTGTCCCCCGTGGTCATGGAGGCCTCCAGAGTCCTGCTGCCGTCGGGTGTGGTGTACATCAGCGCCCCGAAGCCCTGCAGACCGCCATTGTGGGTGAGGATGGTGCCCGCGCAGTTCGGACCCGCATCCTGCACCATCAGCCCGAGGCCGTAGCCGTAGATGCCGCTCTTCGGGTGCGGCTTGCGCATCTCGGCCAACAGCCGCGGCGGGAGGAGCCGGCCGCCCACCAGCGCGGCGAAGAACGTGTGAAGATCCCGCGTGGTCGAAATCATCTCACCGGCGCCGGACGCCCAGGAGACGTTCTGCCGGGTGATGTCGAGCGTCTTCCACTGGCCGGCGTTCTCGTAGCGGTAGTAGGCGTGAGCGTGCGGCCCGGGGATACCCGGCCAGGAGCCCGGCACCACGGTGCCCGACAGCCCGAGCGGCCGCAGGATCCGCCGGTGCATCTCCACCGAGTACGGGCGGCCGGTGACTTTCTCGATCAGCAGCGCGGCCAGCACGTAGTTGGTGTTGGAGTAGTTCCAGTCCGTCCCCGGCGCGAATCGCGCGGGCTTGGACAACGCCAGCCGTACCAGTTCCTCCGGCTGGTAGGTGTGGAACCGGTTGTCCACCCACTCCTGGCCCTGCCAAGGGATTCCCGGCACGATGGTCCCGTCGGGGTAGTACTCGCCGGTGTAGCTGAACAGCCCGCTGGTGTGCTGCAGCAACATCCGCACTGTGATCCGCCGATCCAGCCCGAACTCGGGCAGGTAGTCGGACGCCGAGGTGTCCAGCCCGACCTTGCCCTCGGCCACCAGCTGGAGCACGAGGGTCGCGACGAACGTCTTGGTGTTGCTGCCGATCCGGAATCGCCCGTCGGTCGGCGGCTTCGCGATCTCGCCGAGCTTGCGCACTCCGGCACTGCCGACCCAGTCGCCCCGCTCGTCGTGCACACGTAGCTGCACCCCGGCGAAACCGGAATCCACCATGGACTGGATGGCCTCCTGGAGTTCCGGGCGATCCTGCCCGGCGGCGGCCCTTGGCACGGCTCTGCTGTCCGCGGCGGCTGCCCCGGGTGTGGCTGTCCCGGCCAGGAGCGTCACAGCCAGCGCCGTGACACCTACCCGGCGGAAGAAACGCGGCATTCGGAACACGTTGTTCTCAATGTTCATGGTGCCAAGATGGCACATCTATGGCGCCACGTAAAGTCATAATGGCGCCACTATGGCACCAGCTCCTCGCCGCCTACGGCGGCGACTGGTACAACGTCATTCCGATCGCCGCCCATCGGTGCGGGTTCTACGCATGGGGCAATCTCACGCTGGGCGAAGCGGCATCCCGGGCCATCCGGACCGACCGGAACAACGCGAACGGCACGTCACCAGACCCGGTCGGACGTCCTGCTGGTACGCGGGGAAGCGGGACGTCCGGTCCATCCGGCGACGGTCAGGCTGCTGTGGTGAACAGGGCGGCGTAGCGGTTCAGGTAGAGCGGCCATCCTTCGTCGTGGGCGACGGCCGTCGCGGACGGATTCCCAGCC
>NZ_QHHV01000474.1:0-2708 GCF_003947245.1 Actinoplanes sp. ATCC 53533
GCCAGCTCAAAGTAGCGCTGCCCTCCCGCCGACACCCAATTGTCGGCTCAAGGGAGAGGCAACCACGATGGGCCAGGTCATCATCGGCGTAGACCCGCACAAACGATCCGCGACCATCGAGGTCATCGACCAGCGCGAACGCGTCCTCGCCAAGGGCCGGTTCGGCACCGACCGTGACGGCTACCAGGCCATGCTCGCCGCCGGCCGCGAACACACCGACCGGATCTGGGCGGTGGAGGGCTGTAACGGTATCGGCCGGCACGTCGCCCAGCGCCTGGTCGCTGACGGTGAGACCGTGTTGGACGTGCCCGCGAAGCTGTCCGCCCGGGCGAGGGTGTTCTCCACCGGCCAGGGCCGCAAGACCGACCCGGTCGACGCGCACAGCGTCGCCGTCGTCGCCCTGCGAACGGAATTGCGAACAAACCAATCTCCGCCGTCAGATCCCCACCTCGGTAGGGCAGTGGGCCCAGCACTCGTTGTGTCATCGGCATGAGCGTGCGCCGGTCCGACCCAGCCAGCGACACGAAGCGTGACCGAGGTTCGGTACGCCGGCGTGGGATCAAAGCCACCATTCCGAGCAAGGAAGACCAGGAAGCGAGCCAGCGGCGTTCTCGGCCAACCCCGGCCGCCGGTGCTCGCGGATCCCACGCCCTGACATCCTCATCACGTCGAGGTGTCGCCGGGGTTGGAACATTCCAGAGCCGCCCAGGTCCAGGATCGGAGCCCCGGCCGCCGGAGGCCGGAACTGGTCGTAGGGCCGGACGCCCTGCCCGCCGGAGGCAAGGTTGTCGGGCCTGTCGCGCAAACCTACGTAGGCCCTCGCCTAGTCAGCCCTTTCGCTCAGGCGGTGGGCAGTGGTGGGGTTGCCAGCGATGGGAGCAGCCGCACCGAGGTATCGGGGCTGGTACTTGTGTCCGCCTGGCCCGACACCCGCACCACCACTCTTGAGAGTGGCCTTCTCCGCCGAGCTGATCAGCGTGTCCAACTCGACGAGAACCTGCCAACCGTAGGTTTCCTCGCGATAGGCTCTAAAAAGGGTAAAGCCGCGGCGCATGTCGCAGAGCGTGTTCCGCCACTCGGCAAGTACCCACCGCTGCGGAACGATGCCGCGTCGTACATAGATTGCGACCGCGTTGTGGACGGAGAGCGTCCGGCTGACGATCGCGAATTCGTCACTCTCTTCCGGCGGGAGCGCTCCATCCACTGCGCACCGGTGGAGCAGACGGCGGCCACGCTGCATCTGGACGTCGATGAGGGTCTCGTGTACGCGGAGGTACATATCTTGCCGCCGCTGTCGGCGGCCCAGGACTACCGTGGCAAAGGACAGCCCTACAGCGATTGTCGCAATGAAGATCCCAAGGTTTCGCAGGAACCAGTTCACCGTCGCCTCCCTCGCCCGGGTTGTGCGGGCACGCCGCAGTTCCAGTTTGCGCAGCAGTCCGCAACTTGGTGGACAACTCCGCATGGCCGATCTGATCACCAAGCTCGAACGCAGCCGCCAGCGCTGGGGAACCCATATAGCCGGCCAGCTGCGCTGCTGGTCGGTGCGCCGCCGCTGGGCCGTCGTGCCCGAAGGCGACGCTCGCCCTGCTGAGCCGCCTCGAGGACGTGCTGGACCTGCCCGTGCCGCTGGCCGACCTCGCCGAGGAGGCCGACGAGTGGGAGAAGCGCGTCCGGGCGGCCGCCGAGCAGGACACCGAACTCGGCGACTACATGCGCGAGCTGGAGGAACGGGTCGGCGACGAGGGGATCAAGCCGCTGACCGGCGACAAGATCGCCAACGAGTTCGAGAAGCACCCGCACCAAGAAGCCAGCATCCTGCACAAGGATGCTGGCTTCTCGGCTGCAGGAATTGACCAGGCGGCGACCTGCTCGCGGGCATATTCGAGGCCACGCAGGGTCAGGCTTTCAATGACCCGGCGCCGGCAGCGGCCCGACAGGTACGTAGCTGAGTGTGCCGCCGCGCCGCAGCCGCTGCATCGCCCATGAACACAAGTGACGTACCGACGTCGCGTCGGGTGATGCCGCGACGGGCGGCGATCCTGGTTGCGAACTCCCATTGCAGGGAGAGTGGGTCAGGTCGTTGCACAGGATCGCCGATAAGCCGCCTTCGGCCGACGCGGCATTTCTTCGTCCGGTCTCCCAATGCGCTTGATTGCAGGATGGCCACGGCGACTATGGTTAGCGGAACAGGCGCATTCGGCGCACCCATACCACCTACCGCGGGAGCGAAAACATCATGGCTAAGCAAGTAATCACCGTTCTGACCGACGACTGTCGCCGCTCCCTGAAGACTGACCCCAGGGTCATTGCGTTCTGGGGTTGCTGCTGATCACGGCGGTGATGAGGTCGTGGGGGCGGCGGTTGGCGCGTCGGGTGGCGCGGGCGATGTTGGTGTCGCCGCTGATGCGATGGAAGCCGATCGCGGTGTTACGCAGGGTTGCCATGACGGCGGGTCCGTTACCGGTCCGGGCCTGATGTGAATCTTCACGGAACGTGACATCTCGTACGTGGTGCACGAGATTTTCGATTAGCCACTCGGCCCGAATCCATCGCTGCAGGTCGATCGGGTGGGCGTCGGTGGCGGGCAGCGAGATGGTCAGGTACGCGGTCTCGCGGGTGGTCTTGCCGCTTTTGGTGGTGGTGCGGGTCCGGGTGATCCGGATGGCCTGCTCGGCGTGGGAATCCGATCCCACCGGGCGTGTGCA
>NZ_QHHV01000475.1:0-1562 GCF_003947245.1 Actinoplanes sp. ATCC 53533
GGCCGAGGCGCACAAGGCTATCCTCGCTGGTGGCCGCACCTTGGTGCCTAACCGCTACGTGATCGATCTCTCGCCGTATGACCACAGCAGGTTGGCGCCGTATGCCGCCGCACTGGCCCAGGAGTTGGCCCAGTCGCAGGCGGAGTTCATCGGCGAGCAGGCCTGGACGGTCTATGGCGACGTCATCGTCGAGATCGAGCGCGGTGACGGGCTCGATACCGGCATGTTCCGGGTCACGGCGGAGGTGTACACCGGCGGCGAGGTCGCGCCTGTGCAACAGCCCGCCTACGACGCGGCGCCGGCGTATTCGCCGTATGACCAGCAGCAGGGTGGCTACCAGCAGCACGGAGGGCACAACGGGCGCAACGTCGGCCTGGTCTCCGGCGACGGTCGCACGTACCCCCTGCAGATGGGTTCCACGGTGATCGGCCGTGGAGACCAGGCGAATCTGCGCCTGCCGGACGTCGGTATCTCGCGACGCCACGCCCGGCTGGACTACGACGGCAGTCAGGTGGTGCTGACTGACCTGGGCTCGACGAACGGCACGATGGTCAATGGCCAGCGCGTGTCGGCCGTGGCGCTCAACCCGGGCGACATGATCCAGTTGGGGACGACCACCCTCACGTTCCGAGTGGACGGCTAGGCACCTTGCCAGAATTTGTCCTCACCGTCGCCCGCTTCGGCTTCCTGATACTGCTGTGGATCTTCGTGTTCACAGTGGTGGGAGTCATCCGGAAGGATCTCTTCGCCGGGGTCCGGTCCAAGAGTCTCGTCGCCGCGCCCAGGGGCGTGGGTGGCGTGGTGCCACAGGGCCGGCCGGCGAAGGCGAAGCGGGGCAAGGCCGCCCGGCAACTCGTGGTGACCGCCGGCCAGCTGGCCGGCACTAAAATCACGCTCGGTGAGGCTCATATCACTATCGGTCGGGCGGAGGACTCGACGCTGGTCATTACGGACGACTTCGCGTCGGCTCGGCACGCCCGGCTCATGCCGCGGGACGGACAGTGGTTCGTCGAGGACCTCGGCTCGACGAACGGCACTTATCTCGATCGCGGTAAGGTCTCCGGACCTACTCCCGTCCCCCTTGGCGTGCCGATCCGGATCGGCCGCACTTCACTCGAGTTACGGCCATGACCCTGACCCTGCGTTACGCCGCCCAGAGCGACCGCGGTCTGATCCGAGACGGAAATCAAGACTCCGTCTACGCCGGACCGCGGCTCCTTGCCGTCGCCGACGGCATGGGTGGCATGGCCGCCGGTGACGTCGCCAGCAACATCGTCATCGCGGCCATGGCTCCGCTCGACGAGGACGTCCCCGGCGATGCGCTGGTCGACGCCCTCCGCCACGCCGTGGGCACCGCCAACCAGACCCTGCGCGACACCGTCGACGCCAACCCGCATCTGGAGGGGATGGGCACGACGCTGACCGCGGTGCTCTTCTCCGGCAGCAAGATCGGCATGGTGCACATCGGCGACTCGCGCGCCTACATGCTGCGCCAGGGTGAGTTCGCCCAGATCACCAAGGACGACACGTACGTTCAGATGCTGGTGGACGAGGGCCGGATC
>NZ_QHHV01000476.1:0-710 GCF_003947245.1 Actinoplanes sp. ATCC 53533
AATCGGGTTGGTATGGCCACCGGCTACCACCAGCTCGGCATGATCGCGCAGGACCGGGGTGATTACGCGGAGGCCGAGCGCCGCTACTCAGCAATCCCTGACCATCAGCGAGGAGTTGGATAATCGGACTGGCATGGCCGACGGCTACCATGAGCTCGGCAACCTCGCGTATCTGACAGGTGATTACGTGGAGGCCGAGCGCCGCTATCAGCAATCCCTGACCATTAACGAGGAGTTGGGTAATCCGGCTGGCATAGCCTCCGGCTACCACCAGCTCGGCATGATCGCGCAGGACCGGGATGATTACGCGGAGGCCGAACGCCGCTATCAGCAATCCCTGACCATCAAAGAGGAGTTGGGTAACCGGGCCGGCGCCGCCACCAGCTACCACGAGCTCGGCAACCTCGCGTATCTGACAGGTGATTACGCGGAGGCCGAGCGCCGCTATCAGCAATCCCTGACCATCAGCGAGGAGTTGGGTAACCGGGCCGGCGCCGCCACCACGATCAGCCAACTCGGCAGCCTCCGCGCCGAAACCGGCAACCCCACCGAGGCCGTCACCCTGCATTGTCGAGCCCTGCGATCCGCTCGAAATCGGCATTCCCCAAGCGACGAACAACATTGCCCGGCTGCGGGAACTACGCTCGTCGCTCGATGCGAGTGCGTTCTCCGACGCGGCCTCAACCGTGCTCGACGAACAATCAGTGCGG
>NZ_QHHV01000477.1:0-350 GCF_003947245.1 Actinoplanes sp. ATCC 53533
CGCGGCGAGATCCTGGAGCTGAAGTCGACCGTCAACACGATGGTCGACCAGTTGTCGTCGTTCGCCGACGAGGTGACGCGGGTGGCCCGTGAGGTGGGTTCGGAGGGCAAGCTCGGTGGTCAGGCGCAGGTGCGTGGGGTGGCCGGCACCTGGCGCGACCTGACCGACAACGTGAACTCGATGGCGTCGAACCTGACCGCCCAGGTCCGCAACATCGCCCAGGTCTCCACCGCGGTCGCCCGCGGCGACCTGTCGCAGAAGATCACGGTCGACGCCCAGGGCGAGATCCTGGAGCTGAAATCGACCGTCAACACGATGGTCGACCAGCTGTCCTCGTTCGCCGACGAGGT
>NZ_QHHV01000478.1:0-2353 GCF_003947245.1 Actinoplanes sp. ATCC 53533
ACACGTCGGTCTGTTGCCAACGAGGACGCGGACGACAGCGTCGAAGAGAGCGTGGAGGACGGCACGTGACGACGGCGGGACCTGGGGCTACGGCGGTCGAGTTCGGTGGTCCCGTGTCCGCGTGCCTCGAGACGGATCTTCGCGCGCGGGTGCGCCAGCAGGGTGTGGTCGTATGGCTTGACCAGGCCGGGCATTACAACGAGTTCGTCGATCGACTCAAGGTGTTACATGAGTCCGGCTCGCTGCCCTACGAGATTCACGCGTTCCGAGGCAGCTATCTGTCGTTGATGTTGGCGCTCGACGACGTCGCTGCCGGTACCGAGAAGGTGCCGTTGGTCGTCCACTTGCCCGGCTTCACCGAAGAGACCGTACGCAGCACACCGTTGTTCGAGCTCTACGCGGCCGGCGTGCGATACCGCAAGGCGCTTGACACCCTCGTCACCGAGGCTGCGGCCGGACGGGTGCGCCCGGATCAGATCGCCTCGTTTAAGGAACAGCCGGACATGACGCTTGCGGGGGCTGATACCTGGCTGAATGCACACCTGGACCACACTGCGGGCGGCATCGCAGGGCAGCTTCGAGCGATGAAATTGACCGCTCTGTTCGATGACCTCCTCGGTGGGGGATTCGTCGCCGCCCGCATCGACCAGTTCGACGACGAGGACGTTCTTTGGGGACGGCTCGCCGCCGAGGTTGGCCTGCCGGGCAACTGGCGCGAAGCCATGCTCCCGACCAAAAACAATCCACGTGGCGAGGACGTGGCCTTTGTCGCGGCCAGCTGGACGCTGTGCGTGGAATACGTGCATGATCTGAAACGGGCCCCCATCAACACGCATCTCACCTCAGCCGTGGACCTACCCCGGCCGGTGGTCGAAACCTGCCGCAGCGCGGCGACCCATCTCCGAGAGCGCCATGCGGCCTTTTACCAGCGGACGGCGGATGAGACCGAAGCCGTGCTCGCCGATGAAGTCGAGGCCGCCCACGCAGAGGACCTCGGCAAGGTCGACACGTTCCGGTTCGAAGAGGACAAGGTCCTAAAGGCCGCAATGGCGGCCCTCGATCGCGAAGACTACGGCCTCGCGGCCGAGTGGGCTGAGCCGCGCGGGGATACGCAGACGGCAGGTGCCGCGTTCTGGCTTCGGGATGATCCGACAAGGCAGTCCGCATGGCAGCTCATTCGCGATGCGGCCCACCTAGGCCAGGCCATCGCACGTGCCGGCGAGAAGTTGGGGGTTGCCGCGGGTGTTCACGACGGCCTCGAAGCCGCCGTGAACGCCTACGTTGAGCGGGGTGCCTCCGTCGACCAGGCGCATCGGCAGCTCGAGCAACGGCGGGTGGCCTTGCTATACCCACAGTTGCCCGAGTTTGAGACTCTGCGGACGCGCCTCGATGGGATGCGCCGCGAATGGCGCGTGTGGGCCGATGGGTGGGCCTGCGAGTTCAACGCGCTCTGCACATCCCACGGCTTCCTTCCGGGCGCCTCGTACCAGCAACGGATGCTGTTCGACGAGGTAGTCAGGCCGATGACGCAGGAAGCTGGCGTCACGGCGTATTTCGTTGTCGACGCTCTTCGGTTCGAGATGGGCGAGGAGCTGTATCAGCAGCTGAAGGACACACCTGCCACCACCGTGCTGCTCAAGCCCCGGCTCGCAGAACTTCCCACCATCACCGCGGTAGGCATGAACGTGCTCGCACCAGTTGAGAAGAACGGCCGGCTCCGCATTTCGATGACCAGCGACACGGGAGGCGTTCAGGGTTTCACGACAGGCGAGTTTCGCGTGTCTGACCCCGAAACCCGCAAGCGCGCCATGCACGATCGGGTGGGCGGCGCGACATGCCCATGGCTCACCCTCGATGAGGTTGTCAGCCGCGACAGCGGCTCACTCAAACGCTCGATCGCCCAGGCACGACTGGTCGTCGTCCACAGCCTGGAAATCGACAATGCTGGAGAAAAGGGCGTCGGTCCCGCGGTCTTCGACCACGCCATGCAGAAACTGCGCGCCGCCTGGCGTCTGCTCTGGGATGCGGGCGTGCGCCGGTTCGTCTTCACCAGCGATCACGGCTTTCTTCTACTTGACGACAATACCGCGCCAGCTCAAGCCCACGGCCGTCGCATTGATCCGGACAGAAGGCACGTCTTCTCCCCTGTGGCGGCGGATCACGATGGTGAGGTGCGGGTCGCCCTGGCGAACCTCGGCTACGAGGGAGCCGAGGGGCACGTGATGTTCCCAGAGACTACGGCGGTGTTCGACACCGGCCGACGCTCCATGAATTTTGTCCACGGCGGCAACAGTCTGCAGGAGCGCGTCATCCCGGTCCTGACCGTGGTGCACCGTGCCGCAGCTGGCGGACA
>NZ_QHHV01000479.1:0-1230 GCF_003947245.1 Actinoplanes sp. ATCC 53533
ACGCAGACTGCCGAAACCGCCTCACCCTTGTCGTTGTAAGCGAAGCCGACGAACCATCCGTGGTTGTCGGCGCCCTCGGCGTTCTGGGCCGTGCCGGTCTTGCCGCCGACCTCGAAGCCGCTGATCTTGGCCTTCTTGCCGGTGCCGTTCTCGACGACGCTGATCATCATCTCGCGCAGATCGCCGGCGACCTGGCTGTTCACCGGCGTCCGCAGTGTCTGCGGGTTGGCGTTGTAGATCGGCCGCCGGTCGGGGCTGAGCAGCTGCTGGACCAGGTACGGCCGCATCTGCTTGCCGCCGTTGGCCACCGTGGCGGCGATCAGCGCACCCTGCATGGTCGTCATCCGGACGTCCTTCTGTCCGATCGACGACTGGGCGAGGCCAGCCTGGTCGATGCTGCCGTCCGGGTTCTTGATCTCACCGGTGCGGCTGGCCGCGACCGGCAGACCGGGGCCCTCCAGGTTGCCGACCGTCAGGTCCTCCTGCTCGAAGCCCCAGTCCTGGGCCGCCTTCTTGACCTTTTCGCCACCGAGCTTGACGCCGAGCTGGGCGTAGCCGGTGTTGCAACTGTCGGTCAGCGCCTCCTTGAGGGTGACCTGCGAGCCGGGGCAGCTCTGGTCCCCGGAGTTTCGGATCGCGGCGCCGGAACCGGGTGCGGTGTAGGACGAGCCGGCCGGGATCTCGGTGCCCTGCTCGTAGCCGTTCTGCAGGGCGGCGGCCGAGATGATCACCTTGAAGGTGGAGCCGGGCGGGTAGGTCTCGGACAGCGCGCGGTTCAGCAGCGGCTTGTCCTTGTCCTTGTTCAGCTTCTCGTACGCCGCCGCGGCCGCCTTCGTGTCGTGGCTGGCCATCGGGTTCGGGTCGTAGCTGGGGAACGAGGCCAGCGCCTGGATCGCCCCGGTGCGCGGGTCGATCGCCACCGCGGAGCCCTTCTTGGCGTTTCCCTCGTTGTTGGTGAGCTGCTTCCAGGCCACTTCCTGCGCCTTGGGCTCGATCGACAGCACCACGTTGCCGCCGCCGGCCTTGTCACCGGTGAACATGGCGCTGACCCGGTCGGCGAAGAGCTTGTCGCTGGCGCCGGAGAGGAACTCGTTCTCGCTGCGCTCGATGCCGACCTCGGCGATGTTGACCGGCTTGTAGCCGACGATCGGCGCGTAGACCTGCCCGCCGGGATACTGCCGGAGGTACTTCAGGGTGTCGTCGGTCAGCTTGTTCTGGGCCAGCGGCTGA
>NZ_QHHV01000047.1:0-39410 GCF_003947245.1 Actinoplanes sp. ATCC 53533
GTAGTCGGGGCCATCCGGAGCAGCTTCTGGGACACGCCGTGCTCCCGGATGCCGCGGGCCGGTCCATAGATGTGGTGGTGCAGGGCGCCCTGGTCGACGTCGCCGTACTCGCCGTTCTCGTCCGGCCCGGCGTGGTCGATGATCAGCCCGACGGCGGTGCCCTCGAAACCGGCCGCTGCCAGCACGCGGGCGATGGCGTCCACGTCGGAGCAGGCCAGGTGAGTCACGCTGGCGCTGGCGTTGGCCATGACCTCGGCCAGCTTGGCTGTCTCTTCCTGCAGTGTTCCGATCATTGGATGTTCTCCGTTCCTGTGTGTCCTGCGTGGTGCGGGGTGGCGGTGTGCCCTGCCGGGCGCCCCGCCACCGGTGTCAGTAGGTGTGCACGCGGTCGATCTGCGACAGCGGCATGGTCAGCTGCGGGCCACTCGGGTCGTCGTGTTCGTCGAGGTGCTGGTAGCGCAGGGTCGACTCGCCGGTGTCGATGACGAGCACGTCGACGGTCTGCATCGGCGTGCTGATCCGCGCGTTCATGCCGTGCAGCGCGGCGAGCATCCGTGCGAACATGCCCTCGGATCCGTCGTGGAAGGTGATGACGGGCCCGGCTGCGCGTTCGAGCAGGCGGCGCAGCAGTGGCTCGTACTGGGCGATCAGGGTTTCGGCCAGATCCAGTTGCTGTGCGGGGGTCAAGGGCTGCTCAGGGGTGAACAGCCGGCCGGTGAGGTCGGCGATGGTGTGCAGGTACGCGGCGATCGGCGCGTCTGCGGCGCGTCCGCCGGTGGTGGCGAGCTGTCCGTTTGCGGGTGGCTGGCCGTCGGTGGTCGGCGGTGCGGTCGCCGGGTGCGGCAGCTGCTCATCGCGGTCTGGGGTGCCGGTGGTGAACTCGGCGGCGAGGGCCCGGCCCAGCGCGCCGAGGCTGTGTCGGGAACCTTCGATCAGCGATGCGCCGATCCGGACTGCCGCTCGGCCGGGCCCGGCGGTGCCGTCGCCGATGTCGGTTGCGGCGGGCAGGATCTCGAAGCCGCTGAGGTCCAGGTTGCTGCGCGGGTATGGGGTCATGGTCGTGTTCGTCCTTGGTGTGGTGTGGCACCCCGATGTGTGGGCCGGGTTTGCCGTGAGTTCGGCAGGTGGCCTTGGTCAGGCGTTCTCGAGGGTGGTGACGGCGGCGGCGGCGATCTGGTCGATCGCGTCGACCGGGCTGGCCACGGTCAGGGTGGTGGTGTGCTGGAACGTGTGGCCGGACAGTTTGGCGGGGCGTAGCCACAGCACGGTGCAGCCGGAGCGGTGCAGGGTGGTGATGAGTTTCTGCCCCGCCGGGATGTCGTCGAGGTCGCCGTCGGAGACCACGGCGAGCATCCGTAGCGGCCCCCGCTGGCGCATGTCGAGGACCTGGTCGGCGAGTTTGACCGCGTCGAGGAACGCGCTGGTGCCGCCACCGGGGCTGATGTCGAGGACCTGGGTGGGGCGTTGGTTCGGCGGCACGAGCAGGGTTGCGGTGCTGCCGAACGCGATGGTGGCGGTGGCGGCGTGGTTGCGGTGCGCGGCGGTGTTGAGGATCCAGCCGGCGGAGGACAGCGGCTTGGCGTAGGTGCGCATCGACCCGGACGTGTCGACCAGCACGGCGATGCGCAGGGTGGGTTTGGGCGGTGGCAGGGTGGCGCGTTGCTGCCAGGGCGCGGCCGTCGGGACGCCGCCGGCGTCGCGCTGGGCGTCGGCGGCGATGGCGTGGCGGACCCGCAGCCGGCCGGGCGGGATGAGGGAGGGTTTCGTGTCGGGTTCGGGCTGGTGGCTGCGGGCAGCCTGCAGCCGGGCCGCGAGCTGCCGGGCAGCCTGGTGCTCGTCGACGGTCGGGTCCCGTCGTCGCCAGGTGGCGGGAGCGGCGTGGCGGTCGGCGATCAGCTTCGCGATGAACTCGGCCGGGGTGATCCCGGCGACGACGGCGAGGTAGTCGGTCAGGGCCTTGGCGAGCTGGCCGGCGAACTCGCCGGGATCCGGTGCCGGAATCTGGTACTGCTGCAGGGGGTCGATGCCGAGGGCGAGGCACCACTGCCAGCCCAAATCGATCATCGTGTCGGCGTCGTCGTCGGCCACGGTGTGCGCGGTTTTCCAGATCTCCCGCAGTCGCTTCAACCGTTTGGTGCCCAGCACGGTGAGGACCGCTCCGCGGATGGTGCGAACGTCCTTGGCGGTCAGGATGCGGGCATCGACGCGGGCCAGCAGGAGTCCGGCGAGGTGACCGGCGTGCCACGCGTCGTCGACCGGCGCTTCGTCGGCGTTGAGCAGTGTGTTCACGGTGTGGCGCAGCCAGCGCCGGTCGCCGCGGCGCCGACCGCGCTGGCGGCCTTCGGCCCGGGACTCCTCGAGCAGGTCGGCGGCAGCGGCCACGATCGGCGGGGTCCCGGCCGGGGTCAGCCAGCCGCTGTGGGCGGCGTGCGCCGCCTCGTGCACGAGCAGCCCGTACGCGGTGGGGACCACCTTGCGGTGGGCGGCGCGGGCGGGGTTCGCGGCCTTGGGGTCGTCGCCGATGTGGACGGCGTCGACCTCGATGCGTTTCTCCAGGGGGTAGAAGCAGGCGTCGGCGTCGCCGGCGGCGCCGGGCGCGACGGTGACGGTGATGTCGGTGCGGCCGGTCAGTACCTTGACGTGTTTGGTCCAGGCGGTGTTCCAGGCCGCCCAGTCGCTGTCTCTGACTTTCGGGCTGCCGGCGGGGTGGATGTGGCTGCTGGGGTGAGGCATTCCGATGAGCTCCTTTGCGTTAGCGCTGCGGTCCGAGGCTCAAGGCGGTGACCGTGGTGCCGAAGTGCGTGGTCAGGGCCTTGATGACGGCTTCGCGGTCGTGGTCGGGGGCGCGGCCGGCGAGGTTGGACACCGCTGTGGTGAGGCCCAGGGTCTTGTGGACGCTGGCGAAGCCGAGCAGTTCGCGTAGCTGTGGCGCCCAGGTGACTTTGCCGTCGGCGAGTTCCTTGTTGAGGTCGATCGCGGCGGCCACCGCCGCGGCGGCGACTTTGAGCCGGCGGGCGAGGTCCCAGTCGGTGGTGACCTCGATGTGCACCCCGAACCGGGAGGCGAGGGCTTCGGTCAGCACGGCGCCGTGGACGCCGGGGTTGTGCCCGGCGATGACGTAGAACCCGTCGATGGCCTCGACGGGTTCGTTGCGGTACGCGGTGAGATGGATCTTGCGGCGGCCGTCCATGGCCGGGTAGAGCACGGACAGCGAGCGCGGTGGGATGAGGGTGGCGTCGTCGACCAGCAGCGGCCGGCCTTCGCGCATCGCGACCACGAGGGGTCCGTAGGCGTACTCGTAGCCGCCGTCGGGCAGCGGCACGTAGTTGCCGACGAAGTCCTCCACGACGGTGTCGCCGGTGCCGGCGATGGTGAGCAGATCCGGGAAGGCGGCCTCGACCATGGCGGTCTTGCCGGTGCCGGGCGGCCCGTATAGCAGCACCGGCATTCGCGCGGCCCGGAGCTGGGCCAGCACGTCGACGTCGATGCCGCCGGCCAGTTTGCGCGGCCAGTACTGTTCCCCGTTCGGGCGGGTCACCGGCTTGCGTTTGCCGGACCGGCCGCTGCGGTCACCACCGGACGCGCCGCGCGGGGCCGGCGAGGGCAGGGTGCCGGCGGCGGCGATCCCGGCAGGGGTGACCTGAAACCGGTGGTGAGGATCGCGGACGTGGGTGGCGTAGCCGAGGCCGGCCATCTTCTTGAGCACCTCGAAGACCGCGCCCGAGGAGGGCGCGCCGAGCGCTTTGGTGATCTCTCCGACCTTGAGCAGGCCGTCGGGGTTGTCGACGAGGTACTGGGCGACCCGCGGATACAGGTGGCTCATCCGGCGGCCGGCGCTGGCCGCGGGGGTGGCGGGTGTGGTGCCGGGGTTGGCCGGCTGCGGTGACGTGGGATTCATGCGCATGACTCCTGTCGCGACAGAGCCCGCGCACCCGTCTCCGGATGCGCGGGCGGTGGAACGAAGACCGCACGGGCGGAGACGGGGTTGTGTGACGCCGAACCCGGGGTCCGGGCTGGGCGGTGGAACCCGCTGCGTACAGAGGGACAAGCAGGGGTCGGCTGCCCGAGCCGTCGTGTTGCCGGCGGCCGGGCGGGTGTGTGGCGCGGGGCGCGGGCGCCGTCGGCTACGGGGTGCTAGTGGCTACGGGTGCTAGTGGCCACGGGCGATGTGGACGAGGCGATGCAGTGCGGCAACGACCCGGCGGTGGCGGATCCCGGCGGGCAGGTGCGCCCACCGGTCCACGTGGGGCGTGTCCGCGCCCCGCACCCGGGCGACCCGGTGCAGGGTGAGGTCGGTGTCCATGGCGGCCACGATCCGGGCCTCGCGGCGCAGGGCGGCCGGGGCCTTGGCCAGGTCGCCGTAGCGGTAGCCGGGCCGTCGCGGGCCCACCCACATCTCGAACACCAGGCCCATGCCGACGCAGGTACGTCCGCCGGTGTGCAGCCAGCCGTCCAGCCAGCGGCGTGCGGCGGGGTTGGTCAGGTCGGTGGTGAAGCGGTGCAGGATGACCGGGACCGGCAGCGCGACGCCGGGGCGGCGCGGGTCGGGGGTGGTCCACAGGTCAGGTTCGGCGATGCTGGGGTCGACCGCGACGGCGCCGCCGTCGGCCGTGACGTGGTCGAACAGGCCGAACAGCAACGGCGGCTGGTCCCAGCCGTACCGGTCAGCGGCAGCCTCGGTGCCGACCAGGACCGCGGTGATCGCGTCGGCGGTTGCCGGGTTCAGCCGCGCGGGGGCGGCGGCGCTGTCGGTGGGGATGACGTGGATGCTCAAGTCGATTTCCTTTCCGTGAGACGGCAGCGTGGACCGTCCAAAATGGGCAGCATTGATGGCGGGCGATGGCGACGTGGTGTCGTCGCCTGCCCGTGAGACATCGGATGTGGTGGCAGAGGGTGGGGCGTCCGGTCCCCTTCGGCTCGGGCGCCCCGCCTGAACGGGCCCTGGGCCCGCCCGTCAGTCGGCCGGTGGCCCAGCCGGGTCGGCAGGTTCGGTGTCGAGATCGACACGCAGCGCGTCGGCCATCGACCGCAGCACGTCCTGTTCGTCGCCCGCGTCGGCGAGCAGGACGGCGAACAGCAGCAGGATCTGCACCTGTGGTGGGGTCGCCGCTGTGCAGGTCACTTCCCACCTGCGGCTGCCGTCCGGGGCGAGCGCGGCGAGCCGGGCGTGTCCGGCGGCGCCGCGTTCGATGGTGGCGAGCAGGTCCGACGCGGTGGCCTTGGTGTAGGAGACGATGTCGGGGGTGACCGATTCCCGCCGGGTGTAGTCCTGGTCCTGGAGCTCCTGGACGAGGCGGGCGAACGGGTCGGGGGTGCCGTCGCGGGCCGGGTCGGTGCGCAGTGGGTCGGGCATCGCGGATCCTTCCCGGGGCGGGTTCGCCAATGGATGCTCATTGGCCGCGACGAATGGAATAGTGCCTTCGGGGGCGAAGGCAAGTCGTGTTCGCCGTGGGCGATGCACCAAACGTCAGCACCCTGGCGGGCCTGGCCTTCGCGTACCGGGTTCGTCCGCGCACGCGAAGGGCGGTCCGGGTCAGGTACCGGCGTCGGCTGCCCGCATCAGCGGATGCGGTCAGTCGCTGGCCCAGCCGAAGAACAGCCAGCCGTCCGGGCTGGTCTGCGCGGCCATCGCTTCCGCGGCCTTGCGGACCCTCAGCTGGGCGGTGCCGTCGTGGTAGGTGATGGTCCGGGCGGCGGTCGTTCGCGGATGGGCCGACCAGGGGTGGGGCTGGTGCGCCTGCCCGTAGGAGGTCAGCTGCCCGGCCTCGACGGTCTCGTCCCGGCTGATCAGGCCACGCTCGCGGGCGACCGTGGTGATCTGGGCGAGGGCCTGCTCGTCCAAGGGCCGGGTGCTGGTGGTGGCGCCGTTGAGCTGGTCGACGGTGACGGTGCGCGTTTGCCGGAGCACCGCGATGGCGCCCGCGGGACCGCGTTTGTCGTCGATGCGCGGGTCGGCGCGGTCGATGAGGTCGGCGGCAAGCGCCTGCGCCTTCTTGGGGTTCATCGGCGTGGCGGTGATGATGACGTAGTCGTCCTTCTCGACGATGGTGCCGGTGTAGCCGCCGTGCCCGTGTTCGTCGCCCGCAGCGATCCGGGCGGCATGGAACGCGGCGTCCGGGTCGGGCCCGTCGGCGTACTGGCTAAACGGGGCGGCGCCCATCGCTGGCACCTCCGTCTCGATCTGCCTGCGGCGTGCCGGTGGCCTTCTGCTGCCGCCGGCCGGTGTCCGGTATGGCGTTCGTGGTGCGCATTGCGGTTCCTTTCCGATCGGCGCGGCCCGTGCTCGGGTCGCGGACGTGCGGTGACTTGTGGGGGCGGGGACGGAGCCGGGGATGCTGACCGGGGGTTGCGGTGTGGTGGCCGGTCACGGTGTGTGGTCGACGGTGACTTTGAACAGGGAGTCCGTGGTCTCGGCCGATCGGCAGGCGGTGCAGGTGACGATGCCGAGCTCCCCGTTCGGTCCGGGTTCGTTGCCCCGGCGGTGCCGGGTGGTGAAGGCGAGCTGGTCGACGGCGCCGCAGCGGGTGCAGGTCCAGGTCCCGATCTGTTCGTCGTTGCCGGCCACGACGAACAGGTCTGTGTCGGTGACGGTCAGGCGGTGACGGCTGTGCAGCGACCAGACGGGGGCCCACGGCTTGTTCTGATGGGGCACGTACACGCTGACGCCGTCGTGGTCGGGCTCCAGCAGCGTCAGCTGCTCCATGTCGAGGGACGGGGCCTCGGTGATGCGGCCCCGGTGCAGGTAGCTGCGGTGGACCCGGCGTGGGTCGACCATCGCGGCGGCCATCGCCGCCGTGTCGCCGTGGTAGATGTCCTGCCAGTCGCGGCGCAGCTCAGGAAGCAGGTCATGGACGTACAGGCCGTTCTGGTGGTAGACGGCGTGGTAGCGGCCTTTGCCCTTGTCGACGCCGACGTATGTGCGTTGCCCCATGACAGTGGACCTCCAGGAGGGGGTGAGTGGCGGGGTGCAGGGTGCGGATGCGCCTTGAACGCGAAGCGGTGACGGGCCGGCCACCGCATGGCGGCGCGGTGGCGCGGGCCGTTCGGCAGCGGCGGCTGCGGGCTGTTCGTGGCCGCGAGCTACTGCCCGGCGGTGGCGGTGCGGTAGGCGCTCAGGGTGGCGACGAGCCAGTGGTGTGCCTCGGCGTGCCGTGCGGCGAGCAGGTCGATGTCCAGGCCGGTGGACTGCAGGACGCCGTGCGGGTTGCCGGACTGCCCGGCGTCCAGCGTGGCGGTGAGCCGGGTGAGGACACCAGCGACGGATCCGACGCGCTGGCGCAGGTTCTCCTCCAGTTCGGACACCCGTCGCGCGGCGTCCAGGACGAGGCCGGCCAGGTGGTCTTCGGCGCTGCCCTCGGCGTGGCGCCGGCGCAGGACCTGGGGGCCGGTGTCCGGCCCGAGCACGGTCGTGATCAGGTTGGTGGTGGCGGCAGTGAACATGCGGGATCTCCGTCTCTGGTGCGGGTTCGGCAAAGGGGCGGTCCGGCCGGTCGGTGACCGGCCGGAAGGGATACCTGTCGGCGCGGTCCGGCCGTCGTGGTCAGGCCGCGCGGGTGGCGACGGTGCGGCAGTGCCACGCGGCGTGCTGTTGCGCGGCGCTGTCGTAGGCGTCGCGGTACGCCGCGATCGCCTGCACCCGGCGGGTGGGGTTGAGGTCGTCCCAGCCGGGCGCGTCCGCACCGGTGGCCTCGCCGTACAGGTCGCCGGCCTCCTCGGCGTCGGGCTCGGGCGACCGGGGTAGCAGATCCAGGACGCGGGGGTCGCCGTCGTCGATGCCGGCGAGCAGTTGCCGGGCGGCCGTGGTCACGTCCCCGGTGGTACGGCCGCCGACGGTGTCCTGCGCCCACCAGTCGGCGGCGTTCACCCCGTCGCGCGTTGCGGCGGTCCCGATCTCGGTGAGCACCGTGTGCCACGAGGCGGCCGATGCCGGCGCCTCCCCCGTCGTGGCCAGCGGCGGGGTCCCGGGCACGGCCGTCGCCGGTGTCGCCACGATCGGGTGGTGCCGGCGGGGCGCACGCCGCCGGTCTGCGGCCGGTGTCTGGCCGGTGCGCAGGATCCGGGCGCCGCCGTGGTCGGCGACCCAGGCCAGCCATCGGCTGCCGTAGCCGGCGGTGCCGGTGAAGACTTCCTCGGCCCAGCGCGCCGGCCCGGGGACGGTGTGCCTGTGCAGCCAGCCAGCCAGGGCGAGGCAGCGATCCGGGTCGAGATAGCCCGGGGCAAGACCGCTGACCTGGTACGGCAGCGGGTGACCGGCTTCCGACAAGATGACCACGAGGTGCTGGACGGTGCTGGCGTCGAGCCAGCAGCCCTGCCCGGCGGGCACTGCGGTGGAGGTGCCGGCCGGATCCGGGCCGCTGGTGCGCCAGCCGCAGCCGCCGGTGGCGGCGGTGGTCGCGCAGTCGATCAGTCCTCGGGCGTCGGCGATGACCGGCCCGCCCGCGAGCAGGGTCACGCCGATCGCGGTGCCGGTGGTGCGGCAGGGGTGCCGTACCGGCCGGGCCAGCAGGCCCGGCAGGGCGGGCGCGGCCGTGGTGGCCGGATCGACCGGCCAGGACGGCATCGACTCGCCCGCGATGGTGGTGCGGCACAACGGCCGACCGTCGGCGTGCAGGAACGTGGGCATCGTGCCGCGCCGAGATGCGGGCGCGGTGGCGGGTCGGGCGATGGCCGGTTGCCCGCATTCGGGGCAGGCCAGGGCAGCAGTGGGCATCAGCAGGTTCCTTCCCAACAAGGTCGTTGTCGGGGCGGCGCCCCGTCAGCGGGCGCAGTGCGAGCTGCCGTGCGGCAGCACGAAAGCGCCCGGTGCGCGGGGCGCTGCCACAACGGCAGTGACTACCGATCCGGTGGTGTGTTCAGGTGGTGGGGCGATTGGCGGCCGAGAGCCGGGCGCAGGCGACGGCAACCTGCTCGGCGGTGAGCATCGGCACCGGCTCATCGGCGGTCCAGGAGCCGCCGAGCGGTCGCGGGAGCAGGACGGTACGGGCGAGGTCGTCCCGCGCCATCGGGGTGATCATGAGGGCGTGGCTGGGGGCGACCAGCCACACGTGTCCGCCCCGGTCCGCGGGTTCGAGGACGGCGACACCGCGGGCACCGGCCAGGTCGGTGATCGCGGCGCACACCTGCGGGAGGGTGTAGCCGTACAGGCGGGGATGGCAGGCGAAGAACCCCTCCGGGGACACCCATTCGCGGATCGGCGCGACACCGTTGTGCAACGTCGTCGCGGGTGGCGGGTTGGTGACGGTCCACGGCCACAGGTGCGGGCCGAGGATGAACCGGCCGTGCGCGTCGGCGTAGGTGATCTGGCTTTGGGTGTGCGGGGTGCCGGGATACCAGGTGGTGACCAGCACGTCGTCGTCGAGGTCGAGCCGGGGTAGCCCGGAGCCGGGCAGCCGGTCGGCGTAGAAGGTTTCCAGGGCGTCGATGGCGTCGGCGAGGGTGTCGTGGTCGAACCGCACGACGGTCACCCCGCGGGCGTGCTCGCCGGTGCACACCTCGGCGGTCCACGCGACGTGCAGCCCGTCCACGCTGACCGTCGCCGGTATCCAGTGGTGGCCGACCTGGTCGGCGGTGGCGGCGTCGCCGATCCTCGGCAGCGGGGAGGAGAAGGTGCCGTCGTGGTCGGCGTGCAGCCGGTGCCGGTGCCGGTCATAGGGCGCCCAGTCGCCCGCGGTGGCCTGGAAGACCAGGATCTGCTCGTCCAGCAGGTCGACGAGGTAGAGCCACCCGGTGCCGGTCGTGATCGGGTCGCTCGGCTGGCCTCCCTCGGGGCGGTCCGGGCCGGTCCGGGCGATGGTGCCGAGGCCCGGTTCGACGTTGGGGCCGCGCCTGGTCCGGACGGCGTTCGGGGCGAGGTATGCCCAGTGGTGCCGCAGCAGCCCGTCGGTGAAGGATGCGGTGTCGCCGTCGAAGGTCAGCCACCAGATCGTGCGCAGGGTGGGCACCATCTGGTCAGGGTGGCCGCCGAAGGCGACCCGTACCGTGATGTCGCTGTCCATGCCGCCGGGATGGCGGACGCCGATCAGGCAGGCGATGCTCATCGGCTCTGCTCCCCCGGGGTCGTCGCGTCGGGGCTGGGGGTGAGCAGACGTATGCCGTCGCCGCAGTCGAGCAGCATGGACAAGATCGTGCCGTCGTCCCACACGACCGTCACGGTGTGGGAACCCGGCGGCTGGTCGCGCATGACCGTGCCCTGGTCGCCGGGACGCAGCGGCTCGTCGGGGTCGTCGAGGTACTCGACGGCGACGCGGTCACCGCGGCGGTATCGCCGGGCCGTCGCAGGCGGGGCGCCATGGCTCAGCGGGTGCTCGCTGTGCAGCAGCCACCGGTCGTGGACGGTGGCCTCGTACACCCGGACGGTCCGGGCCTCGTCGTCGATCAGGTACATCCATTCCGTGTAGCCGTGCCGTTCGGCCGTGGCGATGCGGCCCTGCACGGGCGGCTGCGCCGCGGCGAGGGCGTGCCCGACGCCGGTGACCGTGACCGGGATGGCCTTGGTCTGGCAGTGCCGGCAGGCCGGGCACAGGCGGTCCCAGTCGCGATCGAGCAGGGCCACCGTGAGGGCGGCGGTGTCGCGGCCGAAGTGGTCCGCCCAGATGGTGCGCAGGGCGGCCACCGTGTCGGTGGGGGTGCCCGCCCAGTGCAGATAGCGGGCGGTGAACGTGCCGTCGGCGTTGATCACGCCGACGAGTGCGGGCTCGGACAAGGGGGTTCCTCTTCTCTTTCTCACGAGTGCGGGAAGCAGAGCGCGGTGAAGTGGCCGGGAGCGCCGGGCGTGGGACCGTCAGGGCGGTCCCTGCTGGTTCAGTCCCGTGCCGGGAGCAGGTCGGCGGCGGTGACCCTCCGGGGGTGGCGGTAGAGCGGGGTGTCGGCGGCCTCGGCGTCGCTGATGTCGCCGGACCACAACTTGTTGACCTCGAGCAGCTTGCCGACGGCCTTGCGCAGCGCGTCCGCGGACGGCGTGGTCGAGAACTTGATCTCGCAGAGGCCCTGGACGAGGCCCCGGCGGATCTCTTCGAGGCGGTCGTGTTCCTTCTGCAGCCGTGCCCAGATGCGTCCTTGGTCGAGGGCGGCGTCGTCGAGGTCTTGGCTGCGGCTGTCTGGCGGGAGCAGCGCGATCGCGGCGTGCAGCAGTCGGTGGGCGTCGATGCGTTCGTGGTCGGCGCGGATCCGTTCGCGGATGGCGACGTCGTGGTAGTGCTCGACGATGTCGGCGGTGGTGGGTCCCTCTTCGCGGGGGACGCCGGCCCAGCCGTGTTCGTACCAGGTGCTGAGCCAGTCGAGCAGTTCGTGGACCTGCGCCCGTGACAGCAGCACCGACTTCGACGAGGATGCGAAGTAGGTGCGGTGTCCGACGGCCAGGACGAGGTCGTCCGATAGGGGTCGATGGTGGCGGGGGCCGACGATCAGCATGCTGTTGCCGACGTTGTGCAGCTCGAATCTGCTGGTGGTGGCGCGGCTGGACAGCGGTTCGGTGGCGATGGTGGTCCTCCCTGGGATCGGGTGCGCACCGCGCCGACCAAGGGGCCGGCCAGCACGGTGCGCACGAACGCGGGTGTTGGTGGCGCGGCTGGCCGCGAAGATCCGGTGGCTACCGGAGCGGCCGGATGGTGGTCAGGTGGTGGTGGGTGTGTCGCCGTCGGTGGGCAGGTGCTGCCACAGCCGCACCAGTTCCTTCAGGTGGTCGATGCAGGCGGCGCGGACCGCGATGAGCGCGTCGAAGCGGGATCCACGTGCCTGCAGTTCGCCGAGCGTGTTGAGGCTGTGGGCGCGCTCGCCGGGTCCGGCGGTGACGGTGCGGGTCACCGACGCGGTGGAGTGGTCGATGGCGGCGGCGAGCCGGGTCAGCTCCTGCTCCGCGCCGTCGACGGTGTGCGCGGCGCGGATCAGGGCGTCGGCCACCGCGGCGGCGATGCCACCTCGGCGGTGGTGTGCGGCGAGCGCACTGTGGTTGATGCGCACGCCGGTGTACTTGACGGTGAGTCGTTCGACGTCCATGCCGGGTTTCCTCCCGTGCTGGTCAGGGGGCGGGCGGCTGGTCGGGGTCGGACGGCGTGGGTGGGGCGGCCGGGCGGTCGGCGGCGGGCGTGCCGCCGGCGGCGATACGGCCCAGTTCGAGGCCGTCGGCGGCGGACAGGGTGGGCAGGTCGTCGACCGGCAGTCCGTCCTGTCGGCCGCGTTCGCGGTGCGCCGCGCGCAGCAGCGCCCGGATGTCGTCGTCGCTCATCTGCGGGTCCAGGGGGATCCCCTCGCCGGCTGCGTGCCGTACCAGCTCGTTCCGGTCGAGGCGCTCGAGCAGCGACTCGGCGATGATGAAGGCGAGGACCTGTCCGGCGGTGGGCTGCCTCGCCGGCGCCTCGGCGACGGTGTGGAAGCCGGTGACGCTGGCGAGGTATTGCCAGCCGGTGCCGGTCCATAGCTGCCACAGGTGGCCCTGCGGGTGCGGGTCTTCAGCGCGCAGCCGCTGCCCGAGTTGCATCCGCGCGCTGTGCCGCGCCGGGGCGGGCCAGACCGGGCGTAGCCGCAGGATGGCGCCGTCTTCGTCGAGCAGCCGGGTCAGCACGCCGCCGTCGGCTTCGGCCTGGCGTACCGCCCGATCGACCTGGTATTCGGTGACCAGGGCGTCGAGAACCTGCGCCTCGGACGCCGGGCGGCCGTGCTGCCGGCAGCCGGCGAGGTAGCCGGTCCAGTCGTTACGGCCGAACGCGGCGCTCAACCTGAACATGCGGGACCCACCCACGCTGCTACGAGCCTCCGCGACAGCCACGCCGTCCAACACCAAGGTGACGATGGATGCCGCCGGCTTCCTGGTCGGCACCCTCCGTAGGTCGGTGACGCGCAGCCGGTCATGCGGCACCCGCAGCCAGGTGTGGGGCAGCAGGACGAAATGCTGTTGGGCGCCGGGCGCGGGGAGGTCACCGACGATGCGGTCACAGTCGGCCGGATCCACCGCCTCCCAGCACCAGGCTCCGCCCATGACCACGTACTGGCCGTCGGGGTCGGGTTCGATCCGGGTCACCGCGTCCGCGTCGCCGCAGACCGCGGTCTCGTCGACGACGACGGCGGTGCCGTCAAGGCGCATCCGGGCCAGCTCCCCGTCCACCATGCGGTCGGCGTCGCTGGGGCTGCGGCCCTGCTCGACCAGTTCGGCGTGGCGGCGCTCGCGGTGCTGGTGCTGGTCGGCGACGATCGCCTCGGCCACGGCCCGGCTGCAGGTGAACACGGCGAACCCGTTCCAGGTGTCCACCAGGGTGCCGACGAACCCGACGGCCATGCGCATCTCGCCGCCCGGACCCGGTGTCCAGCCGAGGTCCAGGGCGAACACGCCGACGCCGCCGATCCGCAGCCGATCGGGGTGCAGGTGGGACAGGTCCCGGCCGTCACCGGTCGGGCCGAGCACCCTGCGGCACCGTTCAACGATCCGGTCGGCCGCAGCGGTGCGTTCGGCGTCGCGCCACCCGTCGAGGATCTCGGCCTGCCGTGCGGCGCTCAACCGCGGCCATTCCGGCGCGTCAACCAGGCGCGCGAGTGCGGCCGGCCTGCTGCTCCCGGCGGTGGTGGCCGCGCCGAACAGGGCCTGCAGGGCGGCCGGGTCGCTGGCCAGGACCCCCTGGGCGGTGGCTTTGGCCTGCTCGGCGGGTTGGTCGGCAAGGTTGTCCTGGGCCCACCGGTCCGCGATGCGCTGGCCGGCGGCGGTGGCGGCGACACGCACGGCGGTGAGTAGGTCTGGCCCTTGCGGGGTGCCGGACGGGTTCCCGGCTGGCGCGGGCGGGGCGGGCAGGTGGTGCACGTTCAGCGGTGTGGTGAGGCTGTCCGGGTCGTAGACCGCGACCGTGTGGCGCGTGGGGTCGATGAGATAGACCCAGCTGATGTGATCGAGCCGGGCGTGCAGCGGGATGCGGTCGACGGCGCTGTCGGCGTCGAACTCGCTGGCCATGCCGACACCGGGCACCGGCTGTTCGCCGGTGAACGAGGCGGCGGTGCCGGCGGTGACGTCGGCGCCCAGGTACGACCACTGGTGTGCCAGCAGCGCCTGCACCAGGGCTGTGGTGTCGCACGCGCAGGTGGTCGACCAGATCTGGTCGAGGGTGGGCAGGATGTAGTCGGGACTGCCGTCGGAGTGGACGTAGCGGACGTTGGCGGTGGCGGGATCGTCGGCGTCGAGGGCGCCGAGGGCGCCGACGAGGCAGCGTGTACTCACGGTGGCTCCTATGTCGAGGTTCGGGTGGATCAGCTCGGGTGGCTGCCCCGGCGCATGACCTGCCGGGCACGGCATGCACGCGCGAGCACGTGGTTGTGCGCGCGGCGGAGGCGTTCGTGTTCGGGCTTTCGGGTCACCGACGGGGTTCGGCGGAGTCGGCTGCGCCCGGGGCGGTGGCCGGCAACCAGACGCGCAGGTCGCGTGGCGTTGCCGGTGAAGGGCGGCCTAGCGCGGGGTCGGCAGTGCCGCCAGCGTGTCGGCGGTGTTCTGGACGAGTCGCGCCCGCCGGTCGAGGCGCGCGGCCTGGTGCGTGCCGGCGAACGAGGCGGGCAGGTCGGGTGGCTCCCGCGGTGGTGGGCGGCCTATCGCAGGGCGGCAAGGCAGCCTGTTTTGTCCGGGTGTTTTCGGCCCCACCATTCCGCCGAGTGGTGGGGCCCGAATGAGTCGGCGAGATAGCCGCCAGCACGTCGGCGGTGACCTGGACGAGTCGCGCCTGCCGGTTGTCGTGTGCGGCCCGGCGGTCCGGCAGATCAGCGCCGTCGGTTCTCGGGGCCGGCCGCTGCGCCGTCGCGGTCGGAGGATCTATGCGGTGATCAGGTCGCGGGCGCCGATGAGTTCGGCGACCATCGCGCGGGCCAGCGGTGGCGGTACGGCGTTGCCGACGCAGGACACCTGCTGGGAGGTGGTGCCCTGCCATTGGTAGTCGGGCCGGAAACCCTGCAGCACTCCCGCTTCGGACGGGGTCATCCGCCCGTACACGTTGACGCCGGTCTCCCCGCGGGCGGCTTTCGCGTCGGCCGGGTCGATGCTGCCGTCCGGCTGGTGCCGCACTTTCCACCGGCCGGCGGCCTGGGCGATACGGATCGACGCTCGTGCCCCGGATCCGCCTTCGTAGCGGGGGCCGCCGCCGGGGTTGCGGGCGCACAAGGTCGGCGCCGGCCGGTCGGTGAGCCCGAACCCGACCACGTCGGCCATCGACCGCCACCGGCGCGTCCTACCGGAGCCGTCTTTGGAGTGCGTCGGGTCCGGGATGCGGGGCTGTCGGCGGCGGTGGGCGAGCAGGATGACCCGCTTGCGGGTCTGCCCGAGGCCGTAGTCGGCCGCGTTGACGACGAAGGTCACCGTCCGGTAGCCGAGCGCCTGCAACGCCCCGGCGATCGCAACGAACACCGGCTTTACGCCGGGGGTTTCCTCGCAGGCGACGAAGTCGGGCCGCAGGTCGCGGGCCCAGCGGACGATCTCCAGCACGAGGCCGGCGCGGATGTCGGCCCACCGGTCGGTCATATCGGCCGGGTCGGCGCCGTGGAGGACCTCGGTGATCGCGGCGATGAGGATCTGCAGGTCGCCCAAACCGAGCCGCAGCCCGGCCGCCGAGTACGGCTGGCACGGCGGCGACGCGATCAGACCCCATGGTTGGGCGTTCGCGAAGTCTGCGGTCGGATACGTCGACACGTCGGTGTGCACGGTCGCGTGACCGTTCTTCACCCGGGTCTTGCAGGCGATGGGATCCCATTCGAGGCCGACGTCGTGGATGCCGAGCGACAGCAGCCCTTCGGCCCAGCCTCCGGCACCGCCGAACAGTTCGACGACCAAGCCGCCGGCCCGGTCCGGGTCACGGCGGACCTGGGCTTTGCCATCGGCGAGGGTGACCTCGATGGTCAGGCCGAGCGGGCTGTCGGCGGCCTCGTCGAGCGCGTCGGCGAGTTCGGACCGGCCGGGGGTGAGCAGGTCGCTCAGTACGTCGACGGGAATCTCGCGGCCGGGCCGCAGCCCGTGCAGGGTCTGGTCGAGGTCGTTGATCGCGCCGGCCAGGCTGGCCCGGTCGCCGCGGGCTTCGGCCACGTCGGCGCGGACCACGTCGCCGAGCGTGCCGACCACGTCCGCGAGTACCGGGCCGGGCAGTTGCGCCAGGTGTGGTGCCCGGGCGAGCAAGGTGCGGGCCAGGTCGCGGCCCCACTGGCGGGGGTTGGCCCGGTCCGGGTCGGTCAGCAGCGCCTTGATCCGGCCGCCGAACACGTCGGTGGCATCCGGGCCGGCGTCGAGGCGGCATGCGGCGACGGACACGAACGCCGGGGCGGCGTCGGTGAGCGCTTGGGCCAGGACGGTCGCCGCATCCGTCTCGGTGGCTCCTGTGCTGGTCAGCTCGCTCATAGCAGCGTCACCGCCGCCCGGGCGATGAAGTCGGCCATCAGGCGGGGCGAGTTCGCGTGCCCGATCTGCCGGACCCGGTCGCGGATGCTGGTCCCGAGGATCTGGTAGCCGGTCGGCAGCTCGGCCGCGGCGGCTAGCTCGTCCGCCGCAAGGTACCGGAACCGTGAGGCGGTGAAGTCGCCGTCGGGGTCGGGGATCCACACCGCGAGTTCCTGCTGCGTGGTCAAGGTCGGTAGCGGGGTGCTGATCGGCCGGGCGGGCCGGAACGTGCGGGTGGTCTGCACCCACATCGGTACCAGGCCGTGCTGCTGGACGCCGGCGGTGATGCGGGCGATCGTCTCGTCGGTGACCGGGTTGGCCTCACCGTTGGCCCGCTGCCGCATCGTCGGGGCGGCGCGGGTCAGATCGATCGCGTCAGCGGCCCGCCCGCCGACGGGCTGGCACGCGGTGTCGCAGACCGGGCAGGCCCAGTGGTAGTCACGGCCGTACGAGCCGATCCAGTAGCGGCGGTTGCCGGTCCACTGCTGTGCCGCCCGCACCGGGCCGTGTTTGCGGCAGACGGCGTCGACGCGCAGGACCGGGTCCGGTAGCGGCCGGTCCGCGCGGGTGAACAGGATGGTCACCCGTTCCCGGTGGGCCGGGGCTCCCGTGTGCGCGGCGTCCACGCAGTAGAAGGTGGGCGCGTACCCGGAGACCGCGAAGTCGTTGAGGTAGGAGCCGAGATACGGCCAGCCGCCGAACTCCAGCAGCTGCTCGAGCACGATCGCCTGGTAGCCGTCGTCGCCGCGCGACAGGTAGCCGTGTGCCTCGGCGAACTCGGCGACTCGGCGGCTGGTCGCCCGTGACCGGGCCGCGTACCAGGCCGCCCGGCGCGACGGCTCCCGCAGCTGCGCAAACCGCTGCTTCGACCCGGCGGCGCGCTGATGACCGGAGAAGTCCGGCGAGGCGATCAGCAGCCTGGTGGCCGGATGGGCCCAGGCCGAGCTGTCCTGCAGATCGACCAGCGTCCCGCAGCCGTGGTTGGCGATATAGGTGTCGACGGCGGCCTGCCAGTGGTTGTATCCGGCCACCGGCACCGCGCCGGCCCACACCGCACCCAGACTGGCCGAGCCGAGGCCGGAGAACAGGTCCGTCGTCGACAGGCACAGCCCGCGTATCTGAGCGAACAGCGCCGGCAGCTCGGCACGGGTCGTGAACGGATTGCCCAGCGCCGCGATCCGGTCGGCGTTCGCGAGTGCCTGCGGGGTCACCGAGAGGGTCGCGGGGTACTCGATGGCGCTCGGTGTAGAACTTCTGTGCAGCTCGGATGGTGCAGGTTGGCGGTTCATATGCCTCTCCTGTCGTTGGTGGTGGGGTGGTGCCGTACGCGGTCGCGCGATTGCCTGCGCGCCGGTTCTGGCGCAATGCACGGCTGTCCGGTCGCGGACCCTCCGGTGCCAAGGGCCGACCGGCGGCGGCTGCCGGCGCGCGCTGGTTCGTCCGGTTATGCCTGGGTTGCAGCCTCAGTCGTGGTCGCACGGCGAGCTGGTGGCCGCGGCGGCCGGACCTGCCGGACGGCGCCGCGAAACCCGAACGATGTGCTGGTGCTGAGGAGTCGACAACGGTGATGGGTAGTCCGAGGTACTCGTGATCCAGCGCGGCGGCGGCCATCCCGGGTGGCGGGGTGACGCCGAGCAGGGACTCCACGGCGCATTTGCCGCAGTCCTCGTCGATCACGACGGCGATGCCCGGAACCCGCCACCGCGCCGGCGGACGTCAGGGACCGCCCCGCAGCGAGACCGGTCCGGCTGGCTCGCGTGCGGCTGGCTCCCAGTTCCGGCGGCCCGTTCGGCGGCGTAGCTGGTCGAACGGCGGCAGGACTTGGTTCGATGAGCGGTGCCGGTTCAGCCGCCGGAGGGAAGTTCGCAGGGCGGTGGCGTGGCGAACCGGCCCAGCGGGGCGCAGACCCGCTGCATGAAGGCCACCGGATCGATGGGCTGGTCGCCCAGGTGGACCTCGTAGTGCAGGTGCGGGCCGGACGAGTGCCCGCTGCTGCCGGAGATGCCGATGACCTGTCCGGCCACCACGTGCTGGCCCACGGCGACGGCGGGCTGGGTGAGCATGTGGCAATAGCGGGTGACGATGACCCCGCCGGGGCCACCGGGGTTGGGGTGTTCGATGTCGACGTACCAGCCGCAGCCCCGGGTGAGCACGGGGTCGCCGTCGCGGTCGCAGCCCCAGTCGGCTCCGGTTCGTACGTCGATGGCGTTGCACCGCACCCGGGTCACGATCCCGCTGGCGGCGGCGTGGATCGGGGTGCCTTTGCCGACGCCGAGGTCGACGCCGTCGTGCGAGGGCCGCTCGGCGGTGCGGAAGCCGCTGCCGACCTCGGCGATGACCGGCTGGGTCCAGCCGAGCGGGCCGACGTTGGCGCTGCAGTCGCCGAGCCCGGCCGTCAGGCCGGTGAGCTTGCCGACCAGGGTGGTCGCGTCGGGCTCCCACTTGGCGTAGGCGTCCGGGTAGGCGCTCTTCTGCACCGCCTGCGCCGCCTGCGTCAGCGGCATCGCCTGCCAGCCGTCCACGCTTTTCAACGCCTGGAAGAACTTCGTGCTGGCGTAAACCGGGTCCATCAGCTGCTCCACCGTGCCCCAGCCTGCGCTCGGGCGTTGCTGGAACAAACCGACCGAGTCGTGGTCGTTCTCGTCGCCCAGATTGGGCAGGTTGGTCAGCTTCGACTCCTGCATCGCGGTCGCCACGGCGATGACCCATCCGCGCGGGGGCATCCCGCGCCTGACGCCGACCGCGATGATCGTCGCCGCGTTGCCGACCTGCTCGCTGCTCCAGTCCCCGATCGGGTCGAACCCGCCGGCGGGTGGAGTCAGGTCCACCGCAGGGTTCGACGTCGAGGCGCTGGGGTCGGCCGGCGCGTAACAGCTGGCGGGCACTGCGGCGCTGCCGCCGACGAACACGGCGCTGAACAGTCCGGAGCACAGCAGCAGCACGGAGCAGACGGCGATCACGAGCCACGTCACGGCGCGCGCGGTCATCGTCGCCTCCCCGGGTGATCGGGTGGCCGTCGGGCCTGGTGGGTAGGCGGTGAGCCGGTGAGCGGTGCCATGAGGAGTCCTTTGCGGAAGGCGCGAACGCAGTGGGGTTCGGCGGCCGGGCGGACGTGTCCGCCCGGCATTGGTGGTTCACCCCGATCGCCCTGCCGAAGGGCTTATCCGGGTTCGTCCAGCGATACGGCCGCGCCGCTGAGCCACCGGGCCAGGTCGTGGGCCTGCGAGGCGGTGAGGCGGGGCAGGCCGTCGATGGGCACGCCCGCGACGCGGGCGGCAGCGGCGTTGCTGGCGCGGATCGCCTCGCGTAGTTCGCTTTCGGTCATGTCCGGCTGCACCGGGATGCCGCCGGCGGTAGCGACCTCCCGCAGGTCGATCGGGCCTATGCCGGCCAGCAGGGCGTCGGCGAGGATGTAGCGCAGCTGGAGCCGGGTGATGCGGTCCCTGTCGTCGTCTGCGGTCATCGCCGCCGCCCCGCATCGGTGGCGGGTGGTGTGTCGTGCCGGGCGTTGCCGGGCAGGCGCCCGACGGCCGCACGCTGGTGGGCCGGCACGGCCGGATGCGTCGCCGTTCGCGGATTACCGGCAGGTGGTGGCGTGGCGTGGTGTGCGCGGGCGGCCCGCCGATCGAGGCCGGGTGCGGCCCGGCTGGCCTGCTGCCGGTGGTCGATGGTGAGGGGCCGGGTAGGTGCTGGTGTCATGACGAGGTGGTGCCTCCGTCCGATGTGGGGGTGCGCGCCGTCGAGACCCGGTGAGTAGGCCTCGACGGCGTCCTGGGCTGAACGAGTTGTTCGCGGCCGGGGACCGTGCCGGGGCCGAGGTGGTCGGCTCGGGAGGTCAGCGGGCGAGGACGGCGACCTTTTCGCCGTGCAGCAGTGGGGCGCCGTCGGGGCCTTTGATGTAGGCGTTGATCCAGATCCGGTACGGTCGGCCGTCTTTGTCGTGCAGGCGTCGCCAGTGGCCGCGTACGGCGAACCGCACCCGGTAGTGCCACTTGGCGTCGTCATCGCCGCGGTCGGCGGCCTGGCTGGTGCGGCGCAGCATGACCACCCGCGTGTTGTGCACGATGGATGCGCGGTTGGCGCGGCGGCGGGCGGGCCGTTCCAGCGGCGGTTGGGCGAGGGTGGCGAGGGGTTGGGCGCTGATGCGCCAGAACGCATAGGCGATCCGGACGCACACCTTGGTGGGGGTGCTGGTGGTTTCGAGGACGTAGCGGCCGTCCGGGGCGTTCTGCCAGTCCTGTTCAGGCTCGGGGGTGTCGCTCCAGGCGACGCCTTGCACCGGTGCGCCGATGGGTAGCTGGTCGAGGTCGAGGAACAGGTACGGGCTCAGTGCGGTGGCCAGCGCGGGCTGCTGGGCGACGTGCTGCCGGATGGCGGCGAGGGTGGGGTCGTGCGGGTCGTTGAGGTCGGCCCAGGCGGCGATCCGCCAGACCGGCGGTCCGTTGCCGATGGGCGCCGCGCGGGTCCAGGTGATGGCGCCGACGGAGTGGATGGTGCCGTCGTCGTGGCGCTGGTAGATCGGCTCCGGGAGGAACAGCACTCCGGTGTCGGTGGGTGCGATGTCGTCGGTGAGGACGTCGCCGGTGAGGTCCAGGGTGTTCGCCGCCGCGGCGATGACCGCGGTCATCGCGGGGGCCAGCACGTAGGGCTCGCCGAGTTGCCATGTGGTGCTGCCGTAGTGGCTGATCTGGGCGATGGCCCGGTCGGTGAAGCGCAGTCCTGGGGTGTTGTCGTCGGAGAGTTGGACGGTGAGCAGGTTGCGGGCGTAGTCGGCGAATCCGGAGGTGCTGAAGTACTCGGTCATGCGGATTTTGAGGTCGACGGCCTCCCGGGCGTAGCCCGCGAGGGTGGACTCGTGTTGGAAGCCCACAGCGGCTTCTCCTCGTCTTTGTGCGGGGCCGTGTGCGGGGCGCGTTCAGCGGGCGAGGACAGCGACCTTCTCGCCGTGCAGCAGTGGGGCGCCGTCGGGGCCTTTGATGTGGGCGTGGATCCAGATCCGATATGGCTGGCCCTGCTTGTCGTGCAGACGCCGCCAGTGGCCCTTGACGACGAACCGGACCCGGTAGTGCCACTTGGCTTCGCCGTCGCCGGGTTCGCCGATGGGGCTGGTGCGGCGCAGCATGACCACGCGGGTGTCGTGCACGATCGAGGCACGCGCGGCCCGTCGGCGGGCGGGCCGGTCCAGCGGTGGTTTCGCGGCGATGGTGATGGGTTGGGCCTGGATGCGCCAGAAGGCGTACAGGATCGCGGTGGCGACGCCGGTACGCATGCCGTCGTCGAGGATCACGTACCGGCCGTCCGGGGCGCTTTGCCAGTCCAGGTCGTCCTCGTCGACCGGCGGGGTGTCCGGTGCGGCGGGAACGGGCCGGGCGAGCGGGAGGTAGTCGAAGTCGTTGAGCAGGTACGGGCCGAGGCCCGCGCGCAGGTGCGGCGCGGCTTGCAGGGTTTGGCGGATGTCGGCCGCGTTCGGGTCGTCGGGGTCGTGCAGCGGCGAGTGGGAGCAGATCAGCCAGAACTGCTGGCCGCTGTGGGCGGTGGCCAGCGTCCAGGTGAGCGCGCCGATCGCGGCGACGGTGCCGGTGGGCCGGCGGTGATAGATCGGCTCGGGCAGGAACAGCACGCCGGTGTCGCACGGGGCGGCCTCGGCGGTGAGCAGGTCACCGGTGAGGTCGAGGGCCTCGGCGGCGGCGGCGATGATCGCGGTCATCGCCGGGGCGAGCACGAAGCTGTCACCGTGCGCCCACGCGGCTCTCGTGGCGCGGCCCACCGCGTCGACCATGCTCTCGACCACGGTGGTCTTGTCCTGGTGCTCGAGCATGGCCGGCATGACGCGGCTGGCGAGCAACTCGCGAAGGTAGGTGAGGTCCGTGGGAGTGGCGCTGACCTCGGCCATGTGGATGCGCAGGTCGACAGCGGCGCGGGCGTAGCCGGCCAGGGTGGTTTCGGTGTGGAAACTCAACGGGCACCTCCGGGCAGGGCAGGTCCGGCGGCGCGGGCGCGCCGCCGATTGGATCGATGTCGGGGCGGCGCAAAAGGGGGTTGTCGACACAGCGGTTAGGCGGCCCGCCCAGCGGCGGGGCGGCGCAGCGGTGGTGGCCACGCGTCGCGCGGGTACAGCGACGCGGCACCGGTCGGCTGTGCGACGGCGGCTGCCGCGCCGATCAGCGCGGCCCGGCCGGTACCGGCCGTAGGTACCGTGGCGCGGCCTCGCGCGGTCGGCGTCCGCCGGTGGGCCGCGAGGGACGCCCTGTGCGCGGCGGTGGCCGGGGGGCACGGGTAGCTGTGCTGGTCGGTGCAGAGCAGGCTGGTGCAGCGGCCGTCGGGGCCGGGTTGGTGGGCGGCGGCGACGTCGACGGCGAGGCGCCACAGCAGCAGGTCGCCGACGCTGTCGGGCACCGGCGGGCGGGCCGAGGGATGCGGGCTGGGGTCGCGCATGACACTGGGCCCTTTCGCGGCGGTCGACACGTCCGTGAGGGGTCACCACCCGGGTGGCGCCGGGGTTCCCGGGAACCAGCAGGGAGACGTTCTCGGGATCCCACCCCGGGTGATGACCAGGACAGATCGACGCTCGCCTTTCGACAAATCGCAAGTCGGCCGCGAAGGCTCGGGTCAGTCCTGCGGCTGCCAGGTCGGGCGGTGGATCCCGACCACGTTCGGGTTGATGACCCAGTAGCCCTCACAGCCGATCACCACGACGGCGCCGAGCACGGAATGGCCGTCGTCGTCCGGCTCCGGTATCTGGCCGCACTCCGGGCAGATCGGCGACACGTAGGGGTCCAGGGCCGGGTCGCGCCGCATCAACGCCGTGATGACCGCGGCCAGGTAGGCGGCCCGTTCGCGGGCCGCAGGGTCGGTGCGCTGCCACTCAGCCGGTTCCGCCGAGGGCGGCGCGACGGTGTTGTCGTGCGCATTGTTGAGAAGCGTGACGCTGGCCTGGTCGGCGACGAGTTTCCGTTCGACATCGGCGCGGAGTTGCTCGGCGGTGCGGCCGTCGGCGAGTTCGATCGTGACCAGCAGGTGAACTGTTCTGGGCATGCGATGTCAGGCCTCCTCGGGCATGGGGCGACGCGGGTTGGCGGTGGAGGGCGGGACACCCTTGTCCGGCGTGGACAGTTGGCGTGCCGTGTCCGTCGCCGTGTGGGCGGCAAGGAGACGGCCGGCGGCCCCGGCGGGTGGCGGCTTGGTGCCCGGGGTTCAGTTGGTCGGGTCGTACCAGAGGTGCTCCGTGGTGGGGCAGGTCTGGTCGTGCACCCGCAGGAGGGTGTCGGCGATCGGGTCGGTGAGCCGAGTCAGGCGCAGCACCAGCCACACGGCGTCGGGTCCGCCGCGCCCGATGACGGTGCTGAACGTGTCCGGGTGCGCGTGCTGCAGCGCGTCGAACGCGGACCGGTGTGCGGCGGTGTTGCCCGGCCGGTAGGCGTCCCAGCAGGTGAAGTGAGACAGGTCGAGATAGCGTGGCCCGAACACCGACAGCACCCCGGCGGAGAACTGTGGCCCGTAGGCCAGCAGCGGCAGGCCGGGGATGATGCTGGTGCGCTCGCGGACGGTCAGCGGGATGCGTCCAGCGAGCCGCCACCACGGTGCGGGCATGTCGTCGCCCTCGGCGAGGGTGTAGTCGTCGTCGATCGTCACTGGTGCCACTACTCCTTTGCGCTACGTTCCGGACAAGCGGTTCACCGCGCGCGGCTTCGGGCTCATCGCGCGGCGTTGGTCGTCCGGGGTGTGGCCGGTCGTCTCGGCACGGTGGGGCGAGGAGGTCCTGGCCCGGCGGCACAGGCGAAAGCGGCCGGTCCAGCCGCTGCCGCCGGACGGATGTCGTCGCGTCGGCGCGGGCTGGACCGGCCAAAGGGGAGAGATGTCGCTGGTGCGGGGTTCAGCCCGCGGTGGTCGGCTCCGGCTCGGGCGTGTCCTGCTCGCCGGGCTCGCCGGCGGGCTTCGAGTCGGTGGTGGGCTGGTCGTCGGTGTCGGGTTCGGTGCCGGTGACCTGCGGGTCGGTTGCCGTGCTGCCCATGGGCACTCCTCGTGATGTTCGGCCGCCCTGGCGGGTCGGCCCTGGTGGGTGCCCATGGACGCTCGTCTTTGCTCCCGTGGTCAAGTCGTCCCATGGTCAAATCGGACGACGCGGCTGCATCCGAGGCCGTGTCAGTCGGCGCAACCGCGCTGACATCCGGCTGGGTCGCATTGCCGGCCCTGCGCCATGCGGATCAGTGCCCGGCGGGGCTGGCGGTCCTCGACTGTCTCGGCGAGCCGCCAGCCGAGCCCATCGGCGAACCGCCAGCCGAACCCGTCGGCGAACGCTTTCACCTTCGGCGCCCCATAGCAGGGGTAGCCGGCGGCGTGCATGGCTGCGACGACGTCGTCGCGGCCGAGCAGCCATGCCAGTTCGGCGAGTTTGACGGTCGAGCGCCAGGCCGAGTTGCTGCGATGGTCGATGATCTTGTCGATGGCAAACTCGAGGTACGCGCGTGCCTGTGACTCCAGGTCCACCGTTTGCCGCCACTTGGTGCGGGTGACGCTCGGGTGCAGGAACGGGCGGGCGTGGTCGAAGTCGAGCGCTGGGAGCAGCACTTCCTCCTGGAAGCCGTAGAGGTCCTCGCCACCGGCGCGGACCTGCTGCAGCCGGGCGACGATCTCCTGCTGAGTACGGGCCGGCATCATCGCTCCAGTCCGCTGTCATCGCGGGCGGGGTCAGGTCCCTCGGCGGGGCCGAGGTCGGCGATGACGTCGGCGGCACCGGGCTCGAACAACCGGGACAGACCGGCGCGTGCCCGGCGGGTGGGGTCGAGGGGGCCCATCACGCCTCCTGGCCGGTGCGCAGCCGGATCGCCTCGGCCACGTCCTCGGCGCTGGGCCGGCGACGTCCCCCGAGGTCAGCGACGGTGAGGGCGAGCCGCAGGACGTGCACGCTGCCGCGCTGCGACAACGCCCCGGCCCGGACCAGGTCGCGTAGCGGCGCGAACCGGCCGCCTGGGACCAGGGCCAGGGCAGCCTGCAGTTCCTCGGCGGTCGCCTCGGCGTTGGTGGCCCAGGGCTGGCCGGCCCACCGGGCCGAGGCCGCGGCGCGGGCGGCGACCACCCGGGCGGCGACCACCGCCGTCGACTCCCCGACCGGCTGGCCGGCGGCCACCTGCGCCAGCGGGGGCGGGAAGGCGTGGATGTCGACCCGGTCGAACAGCCGCGCCATGCGGACCCGTGCCCGGGGGCCTGCTGCGGGCGAGCATCCGCAACTCGCGGTATCGGACGCCGTGCGGTGACCATGCGCCGACATCACAAGCTGCATGCGGGCGGGATAGCTGACGCGTGTCCCGGCACCGAGCAGGGTGACGCGCCGCTGGTCCAGCACCGTGCACAGCGCGTCCCGGGCGAAGCTGGACAGCTCGCCGGCGTCGTCGCAGAACAGCACCCCGCCGTGCGCCAGGCCCACGGCACCCGGCCGGTGCAGGGTGCCGGTCAGGGCGGGGCGGCTGATCGTGTGGTGCACCGCCTGCCAGGGCGGGCGGTGCCGCACGATCGCCTCCGGCGGCAGGGTGCCTGCGGTGCGGTGGGCGGCGGCGACCTCGCCGGCGGTGCCGGGGTCGAGGTCGGGCAGCAGACCGGGCAGCCGCTCGGCGAGCATCCCCGCCCCGCCCTGCGGCGGGCCGGTCAACAACAGGTGGTGCCCGCCGGCGGCGGCGACCTCCAGGATCCGCCGCGCTGCGCTGTGGCCAGCGGGCAGGTCGGCGAGGTCGGCGCCCGGCCACGGGGGCGCGGTCGGCCACGCCTGCGGGGTCAGCAGCGGTACGTCGCCGCGCAGCGCGGCGACCAGCGCGGCGAGGGTCCGGGCGGTGGACACCTGGCCGCGGGCCGCGAGGGCAGCCTCGGCGAGGTCGCCGGGCGCGACGATCGCGTCGGGCGGCCCGGCGTGGGCCACGGCCGCCAGCCGGATCGCCAGCTGCGAAGCCGGCTGCAGGGTGCCGTCCAGGCCGAGTTCCCCGATCCACAGGGTGCAGGGGATCCGGTCCGCGGGGATCTGGCCGCTGGCGGCGAGCAGGGCGACGGCGAACGCCAGGTCGAGGCCGCTGTCCCCGGCCGACAGGCCGTGGGGTTCGACGCTCAGGGTGATCGGCTGCTGGGGCCAGACGCAGCCCGCAGAGTTCTTGATCGCGGCGTAGACACGGTCGCGGGTGGTCCGGGCGTCCTGGTCGGGCAGGCCCGTGATGGTGGTCGATCGCTGGTCGGTGGCGGGTACGGCGAGGATGCCGACGAGGCGGGCGTGGCCGGTACGTGCCGCCGCTGGCACCATCACCGGCTGGATGCCGTGCATGGTTTCGGTCATGGCGGGTGTCCTTTCTACGCAGGGTGGTGCACGCCGGGACGGTCCCCGGCGTGCACCGTGTGGGGTGGGGCGAGGTACGCCGGGATCCGGCTGAGGTGACGGGACCGGCGTGGGCGGCGACCCCCGTCGGGCTACCCGGGGTGTTCGCGCGGCGCCGAGGGCCGTCCTGCACCGGGCACGTCCGTAGGCCCGGACGTGCAGCGACCAGCTGGAACTGCCGGCACCGGCGCAAAGCGCGGTGACGTAGCAGCCATCCGCCGTCGATGGCGGGTGGACGAGATGCCTGGTAGCGCACCGGCAGCACCGCCGATGCGGTCGTCACCGCACCGCATCAGCTCGGTGGCCGTTCCGATGGCGCGGACAGCGGGTTCGGGCGGCGATCACGCACATGCTTCTTTGGCGACAGTGCCGGTGCTGGCGCCCGTCCATCGCGGTCAGGTGACCGTCAATGTCCGTTCGATACGGTCGGTTTGTCGAGGCCGAGCCGTTGCCGTTCGAGCGCCACCAGGGTCCGCGCGGGGGCCTGCCAGCTGTCGTCGCCGGTCGGGCTGGGTGTCGTCCCGGCAGTCAGGGCGTGCAGGGCGGGGATCTGCGCGGCGTAGGCGCCGCCGAGGGTCTCCAGGTCGGTGCAGGCGCGGGTTACCGCGTCGCGCATCTTCTTCGCCCACCGGCCGGGTTTGCCCCAGTTCTGCCGGGGTCGGCCGTGCATGGCGCCTTCGCACAGGTGGTAGGCCAGCCACACGACCGGCGGGTGGACGCCGGCCGCCTCGGCGAGCAGGGCGACCTTGTCGTAGTCCCACGGCCCGCCGCCTTGGGTCTTGCGGTAGCCGGCGGTTTTCGGGTTGGTCAGCGTGCGCCAGTAGCCGATATGCACTGCGGTGGAGGCCACGAGGTCTTTCTCGCTGGCGAACGTGCCGGCGGCCAGCGCGTGCGCCAGCCGGTCGGTGAGCAGGTGGGCCAGCTCGCGGCGCACCGCCGGGACGGCGGGGTCGTCCGCGGCGGCAACCCGCCGGCGCGTCGTGGGTGCCGGGTCGGGCAGGGCGGCGGGGGTGGGCAGGTTGCCGCCGTCGGCGAGGTGGCCCAGCATCAGCGCGGCGAAGCAGGTGAGCAGCCGTTCGAAGCCGCGGGTGCGGTCGTGGTAGTCGTGGATCGCGACCCAGCGGCCACCGCCGCGGTGCCCGACCCGGTGCGCCGACTCGTGCACCAGTGTCTCGAGGGCCTCGTGCCGGTCGGCGAGGGCGTCGCGGTGGATGGCGACATCCCCGCTGCGCGGGACATAGAACCCGTGTGCGCAGGGCGCTTCTTCGCTCTCGCTGTACACCCGAACCCGGTCCAACGCGAACGGCCCGATCGCAGCGCGGACCAGCCGACATCCCTCGGCCAACACCGCCCGCTCGTGCGGCGTCAGTGCCTTCTCGGCGACCCAGGTGGTCTTGCCTTTCGTCCGCTCGTAGTGCCGGGTCTGCCGGGCCCTGGCGATCTCGACGCCGAGCAGGTCCATGACGTGTCGCTGCTGGTAGTCGGCCAGACCCTTGGCGGCCACCTCCTGGTAGCCATGATCGACCAGAGCGAGGGCGGCCTCTTCGTTGCCGGAGGCCGTGTAGTACGTGTCGGCGGGCAGATGGGCGCGGGCCCACGCCCGCCACGCGGCCCGGGCGCGGGGCGCCGTGACCTCGGGGAAGAACTGCTCCTGTTCCCGTAGCCGGCCGCCGTCGAGCACGTGCCGGGCGAACCGGTCGATGACCTGCGGGTCCTCGCTGGCGGCGAGGATCGCGCGGACCGCGTCGCGCAGGGCGCCGGCCTCGATGACGGTGCGGTCACGGTTCTGCAGGCCCTTGCTGTCCAGCGGCAGATCGTAGGAGCCCAGGAAGCCGGTGACGGTGCTGACCAGCACGCCGCCGATCCACACCCGGCCGGGCTTACCGCCCAGCACGCACGCTCCCGGTGTCGTGGGCGGCTGGTAGCCGGGTTCGGCCAGGGACCGGAACCGCCCGATAGCCTCCTCGGCGAGCTCCTGCTTGCACGCGACGGTGATGACCGTGCCGCGGGTGCGGTCGGTGCGGTACAGGTGGTAGACGAGCACCTCCGCGCCCCGCTCGGACCGTGACGGGACCAGGCCGCCGAGCAGGCGGCGCGGCTCGACGGTCGGGATGAACCCGTAGCCCACCGTGTCGAACCGCACGGCACCGATCTGGGCGCTGCGGGACAAGACCAAGGCAGCGAGCTTTTTTCCCTCCCCGAACTGGCCGATCTGCTCGTCGGTCTTGGTGGAGTGGCCGAGGATGAGTCCTTCCTCGGGGATGCCGGGGCCGTCGTCGGTGATGGTGAGCAAGCCGTCGGCCCAGCCGACGCGCGCGTTCGAGTCCTCGTCGAGGGCGTTGGCGATGAGCTCGCACATCGCGCGCACCTCTGTCCAGGACTTCACGTACTCCGGCGAGATGGGGTACGCGATCTCGTCGAGGATGATCGGGTCCGGCGCGGCGATGGTGCTGCCGGAGGGGTGGGGTGGGGTCTGCACGGCGGGATTACCGTTGTCCACTGTGGTCTCCTGAAAGGGGTGGGGTGCTGGTTTTGGACGCGCGGGAGCCCGGTCCGTGGGGCTTCGGGGTAGGTCTGCACGCGCGCTCGGCGACGGGCGGGAGCGCCGGGGACCGGCGAGGGCTGGCTGGTGGTCGCTGGGCATGCGGGCTTCGGGTCAGGAAGCGGGCTGGTGGCCCAGCGCGTGCAGCAGGCCGCGCAGGCCCGGGTAGGTGGCGGGCGTGTCGCCCGGGTCGGGCTCGTCGTCGATCACCGTGAAGGCGTGCTGCTCGTGGGGCAGCCGGGAGAGCTGGTAGACGCGGCCGTCGGTGTCGACGGCGTCGACCCGGCGGATCGCCGCGACGCTGACGGTGTCGGGGTCGGTGAGGATGTCGTCGTAACAGACGGCCAGGGCGATCAGGCGCGCGTCGGGTCCGAAGTCGTCGTGGTGGGTGATCGGGCGGGTCGGGTCGACCGCGCCGGCGGCCAGGTCGTCGAGGACGGCAGCGACACCGCCGGGGTGCGCGGTCCACAGGTGGTCGGGCAGGTCGATCGGGGTGGAGCGCAGGTGCCGCGCGTCGGGGACCTGCGGGTGGGCGGCGGGCCGGTCCTGGATGAGCAGCAGCAGCGGGTGGCCGCGCCAATCGGCGGATCCGGTGGCGGCGATCAGCTCACCAGTGATCGCGTGGGTGGTGCGGAAGGACAACACGGGGATACTCCCTGCGTGAGGTGTCGCCGGATGGCGGGATCGACACGGCCGGGCCGCGTCCGCGAGTCAGTGGGTGCGCAGGTTGCGGGCGAGGGTGCGCAGGACTTCGACGGTGCCGCTGTCGTCGCCCGCGCCGGGGGCGTAGACGGTGACGGCACCTGCGGGCGCCCCGGGTAGGCGGGTGAGGATGTAGGTCCGGTCGTCGAGATCGACGGCGTCGATGAAGCGCACCTGCTGCGGGCCGAGTTCGGCGTCGATGACGACGTCGGTGTGCAGGAACACCCAGGCCAGCAGCCGGACATCGCCGGTGGCGGTGGCGAGCCTGGCCTGGATCACCGGGTCGTGCAGGTCGGCGCTGGCCTTGCGCAGGGCGGCGACCGTGCCATCGGGGTGGTCCCAGGCATCGGGCGGGACCGGGGCGGGATTCATCCCGAGGTGCCGGGCGGTCGGATCGGGGTGCCCCTGGACGGGCCGATCGAGCAGGATGGCGAGCAGGTTCGGCGCCGGGTGGGGGAAGGCGCGCTGGGCGTGCTCGTCGATGCCGTTGAGGCAGTGAATGATCGCTTGTTGCTGGATGTCGGTGAGCATGAGCGTCTCCAGGAAAGTGTCGGTTCGGATTCAGACGGATCGGAGCGATCCGGAAGGTGCGGCGGCCGGGCGACGCACGGGCGTTCAAAGCCGCCGGGGCTGGCGGCGTTCACGAGGAGGTTTGAACGCCCGGTCGTACCCCGGTCAGGGGTCCAGCCGATCGCCGCCACCGGTGCGGCGGCGGTCGCGGCAGCGCTGCGCGGGCCGGTCGACGACCTCCCGGTCGGCGGGCACGCGGTGGTAGGCGGCGACACCACCGCCAGCGTCCTTCGCGTCGTACATCGCCAGGTCGGCGTAGTGCAGCAGCTTGCGGGCGGTCCAGCCGAGGCGGCTGCTGACGTGCCCGACGCTGGCGCCGACCTCGAAGGTGTCCTCGGCGATGGTGAACGGTGCGCCGGTGATCAGCGTCCAGATCTCGTGGGCCACGGCGGCGGTGGTGTCGGCGTCGCCGTCGACGACGACCACGAACTCGTCGCCGCCGAGCCGGCCGGCCAGTCGTACCGGAGCGGGCAGTGCCTGCAGCAGCCGGGCGACCTCCCGCAGCAGGTCGTCGCCGCCGGCGTGGCCGAGGGTGTCGTTGACCGCCTTGAAGCCGTCGAGGTCGAGCAGGATGACCCCGACGGATTCGGTGCGCATCGTCGCCTCACGCAGGTGGGCGAGGACGCCACGACGGTTGGCCAGGCCGGTCAGCGCGTCGTGGGCGGCCCGATACTCCGCGGCGGCCAGCCGGCGGCGCAAGGAGCGCAGGTGGGGGCCGAACAGGACGAGGGTGGCCAGGACGCCGCAGGCTGCGGCGGCGAGGTGGCTGAGGATGAGAGACACTGTCGGGGCTCCTTGCGTTCGAAGGAGCACCGGAGGCGGGCGTGAGGCGACCAACTTCGACGCCCGCCTCCGGGCACCGGTACGGCAGGATCGGGGAAACAGGCGCCCGCTGCGCGTTGCCCCTCGGCGGGGGTCTGCGGGGCCTTACGGGTTGGCCGGCAGGGCCTTGGCGAACTTGAAGGTGGCCGGCCGCTCGTTGACCTTGGTCATGTGGCCGCGGTCGACGAGCCGCTCGCAGGCGAGCACGACTGCGCCGGGGCTGGCGATTTTGTAGTTGCGGCCGTCGGCGTCGTCGGCCTTGTCGATCAGCCGCGCCAGGTCGGTCACCTTGTACTCGGTGTCCGGGTTGGCCTGCACGACGCGCATGGCTGTGCGGTCGAGCGCACCGGAAGGCCGTCGGATCCGGCCGCCCTCCGGGGGCGTGGCCGAGGCGGCCGGTTGCGGGGCCGGTGCGCTGTCGTCGTTGACCTGATCGATCGCGGCGGCGTCCGGCTGCGGCGCGGCGTCCGGGGCCGGCGGGTCCGCCGGGGCGTCGGCGTTGTCCGCGTCAGCCGGTGCTGCATCGGCTGTGCCGCTACCAGCGGGCTCATCCCGTTCGGGTTCGACCGGCTCGGAGGTGGCCGTGTCGCTGTCCGCGGGAGCGGGCGTAGCGACAGAAGTCGTCGCCTCGTCGGCGTCGCCGCCGTCGGTGCTCTCGTGGGAGCCGGTCGGCATAGCCGGCTCGGCGGCCTCGCCCGTGGTGATGTCGGCCGGTGCCGTTTCAGAAGGCGTTGCGGCGTCGGCGAATTGGGCCGGTGTCGCGGTGCTGGCCCGACCGGCGTCGGTCAGCCGCCACAGCGTCTGGCCGGTGTCGTGCCGGAATCGTTCGGCCAGCCCGGCGGTCTCCCAGGAGCGAAGCTTCGGGTTCACCGTGGAATAGGCGATCCCGACCTTCTTGGCGATGGCGGCGGGGGTGGCGTCCAGGCCGAGTTCCGCGATCGCGGCCAAAACGGCAAAGTTGCTGTTCGCCGGCTCGGCCTCGTCGGACTCACCGGTCGTGCGGTCGCGAGATTCGTCGGTCATCGCTGGTCCCTTCTGGTCGGTTGGCAGGAGAGGAGTGCACTGATCCACCCTTCAAAGAAGGGATTGATCAAGTCGGATGCGCGTCGTGTGTCCGGCGCGTGAGGAGTCACAGGTGTGATTGCCAGCGATAGATGGCGGTTACCAGCGATAGATGGCGGGACGGCGCTGCCGGCGTCTCGCCGGTTCTCTGCCGTCTCGTTCGTAAACGGCCCCGATCGAAGGACTCAGCCGGCGTTACTGGCGCGGCAGCTGGCCGTTGTCGATGTGTTCGCCGAGTTGTCGGATGAACGGATCGAGGCGGTCGCGGAGTTGTCGGAAGTGGCCGTAGGGCGAGGGGCGTAGCAGGTGCTGCCAGCGGGTGTGGACGTAGTGGACGTCTTCGCCTCCGGGCCGGGTGGCGTGGACGTCGGGGCGGACGGCGGGGGCGTAGATGTGATCGCCGTGGGTCAGTTCGGTCCAGGCCCAGGTGCTGGCGAGTCGGCGTTTGCCGTCGCCCCAGTGGGTGTGCGGCACGAGGCGGTTCTTGATCAGTTGGCCGGGCAGTCCGTCGATGAGTTCCTGCCATTGGCCGGGAGGGATCTCCCAGGTGCGCAGTGCGTCGCGACGCCGGCCGTAGTCGGTCAAGCCCGCAGTGGTGTCAAGGTGTTCGATGAGGTTGCCGACGGCGTGGTCGAACGCCTTGTGGCGGGAGGTGGCGGCCAGCGCCCGGTGGGTGACGCGTAGCGCGTTGTCGGCGGCGAGGCGGGGGATGCCGAGCTGGTTCGCGGCGTCGATGAGGGTTCGGCCGGTCGTGGCGTGCGCGAGCCGGATCACGAGGACGTGCTCCAGCAGCCGCGACTTGAGGTCGGTGAACTCGTCGAGGTAGTTGAGCCACTGTTCGGGTGGGCGCTGCGGGATGTGCTGGATGCCGAAGCGGACCGGCAACGGCGCAGGTAGGCGCCGACGGGTGGAGTAGTGCGGGACGCCGGTGCGTTTGATGACGTGCAGCGCGCCGACTTCGGGACCGAGCGCGGCCTGCACCCCCGGTGAGCAGTAGCCGTCGCCGGGTAGGAACTTCCTGACCCACGGGCGGGTCCCCGGCTGGTTCTCCAGCAGCGGAGCGACGATGTCGCGGGCCGAGTCTGGGCTGTCCGCGTCGGTGATGCGGGCTGCTGCGGTGAGAAGCGCCGCGGCGGTGGCGGCGTCGGCGGGTGGCGCGTCGTATAGAGCGTTGTCGCGGGGGTATCGCCGCTCGCGACGGTCTTGGTTGATCTGGCGTTGGACGTTCTCGGCGTGCCGGTCGATGAGGCCGGCGGCGTCCTCGGTGTCGACCAGGTGCCGGCCGGTGGGCCAGGAGGCGGTGATCAGGCAGGTGAGGATCCGCAGGTCGGTGACGTACTGGCTGGAGGTGGCCGGACCACCGGCGCTGATCGTGGTCGCGTCGTCGGCGCTGAGCAGGGTCAGCAGCCGGTGTTGCAGGGCGAGCGGCGCCGCAAGGTCGTGGGTGCTGGTGGCGGCCGGCGCCTGGTCCAGGCGGTGACCGCAGGAGCCGCTGGCTGGTCGCGATCCGGGGCGGTGGGCTCGGCAAGCGGCGGGGTGCAGTGTGCTGTCGCCGCCGCGCGGGATCATCGCCGCGCCAGGGCTGCGCGACAGGGCGGGCTGGCCGCAGGCAGGGCAGGTGTGTGCGAGTAGCCGCTGGTGGGTGGGGCAGGCGAAGACGATCGGGAGGCGCCAGAGTTTGTTCCAGCCGCCGCCGTGATGTTGTTGGATGAGGCTGCCGTCCCCGGCCAGGCAGTGCGGGCAGTACCGGCTGAACCGGGCGAACACCCAGCTTTCGCGGACGAACAGGCCGTGCACGAGGCGCCGCTGATCCCTGCCGGTGCGAGCGAGGTCGACCGGCGGGTAACGGGTGGCCAGGCTGCCCAAGGTCAGGGCGGTGACCTCGGCGGTGTTGAGCCGGGTCGCGTGGGCGAACACGGCGGTCGTTGCCGGGGTCAGGGCGAGCATGGTGCTGGCTCGGGCGGCGTTGGGCGCGAGCGCGAGGCCGGTGGCCTGTTGCAGCCGGGTGGGTGCCAGGCCGAGGCGGTGGGAGAGCCGGAGCAGGTAGCCGGGCAGCGACTCGTCAGGTAGCGGGTCGAGGCTGCGCGGCAGGCGGCTGGTCACGCGGTCGATGCCGTCGGCTGGTCGCCGCTGGTGCCGCCGTGGTCGTCGAAGACGGTGTTACGGCGTTTGCTGCTTTTGCCGCTGCTCGGGGCCGGTCGTGGGGGGATGTCAGGGATCTCGCCTGCGGTGGTGTCGCGGCGGGCCAGGTTGCCGAGGTTGATGGCGATGGTGTCGAGCAGATCGGTGGTCAACTGTTCGGCGCCGGTGTCGATGGCGTGTGCAGCGCCGTCCTCGATGAGCCGTTCGAGGAGGCCGACGATGCCGCCGGTGCGGCGGAACAGGTACTCCGGCATGGCCCCGTCGGTGAGCATGCCCGGCTCGGCGCGCAGCAGCCGCAGGTTGTCCTCGATGCCGGCCAGGTGGGTGACCCAGGCCGCGATGGTCTGCGGGGTGTCGTAGCGGAACGGGTCGAGGTCGATCAGGTCGAAACGGCGTTCGGTCTGGGTGGCCGCTTCGTCGGTGAACGTACGGGCGTGGCGGGGTTGGGCGAAGACGACCTGTCCGGTGGCCCGGTCCCGGCGGCCTTCGCGCAGCAGCCCGGAGGCGGGGATGCCGACACCGACCAGGACCAGGGTCAGGTGCATGCTCATCAACGCGCGGATCAGATCGAGGGCGTCCTGGTCGGCCTCGCGGTGCATCCGCAGCCGGGTGATGTCGTCCAGGATGAGGACCTTGGTGGCGTGGTCGTAAAGCGAGCCACGCACGGCGTGGAGAAGTTGCGGCAGCGTCATGCCCTTGTGGAGTGCGCCGTAGAAGTCGAGGATCGCCTGGCAGACGCTTTTCGGGCTGGCGGTGACCGGCGTCTGCACGTAGGCGACGGCGGCGTGCAGGTCCCGGGTGCCGGGCACCGCGTGCGGGTTGATCTGCTGGTGCAGGTCCAGCCACTGGTCTTCGAACGCGGCGGCGATCTCGCAAACCGTCTCCGTCTTGCCCTGGTAGCCACCGCCGTTGATCATGAGTCCGGCGCGGGTGGTCGGCTTGTGCTTCAGGGCGTTGTTGAACAGCCGGGAGCCCATCACCCGGGCGACCCTCGCGCTCATCGGGGTCTCTTGAATGGGCAAGTTCGCGTGGGTGGCGGCCCGGTGCAGGTCGTGCAGGACCCGCTGTCGCGGACTCAACGTTCGCCACTGCGCCAGCGACAACCGCGGCGCCGGGGTGAAGCCGTGCCGGGTGGTCCGCCACTGGCTCCAACCTTCGGCGGTCTCCCGGGCGATCGCCGGGCCGGGCAGCGTGAACGCCGCGGTGTCCGGCAGCTCGCCACTCATCCGGCCTGCCCCGGCTCGTCCGGCTCGTCGGCGGGAAGCAGGAACAGGCTGCGCCGCCGGAACGCATCACCGAGACGCGGCGGAGGCTGCGGCCGGTCCGGCACCGCGGCCTCGCGGCGCCGTCGACGCTCGGCGTCCACCGCGGTCTGCACCTGCGCGACCCGGCCCGCCGGACGGATCGACACCACCGTCCCCGCATCCTGCCCGGACCCCGGCTCGGCCGCCGGAGACGGCGTCTCGGGGCGGTCGGCGTGCGCGGCGGCGGCCTGTGTCGCCTCCCGCGCGTGCTCGGTGCGGCGCCGTTTACCCGTCCCGGCTGGGCCGGCTTGGGTGGGCCACTGCTGAACCGGCGTGAGATCGGCGAGCAGGTCCAGCAGCAGCGGCAATAACTCCGCGTCCGAGCGCGGTTTCAGGCCGGCCTGGCGGGCGTGCTCGAGAAGCTGCCGGGCTCGGGCGTCGGAGAACGACGGGATCTCGCCCTCGGTCGGCAGACCAGTCCACCGCAAGGTGTGCCACTGCCCGCCAGCGGGGTCGTGGAAGAACACGGTCCGCCGGTCTCGGGGATCTGCCCGCAAGACCCATTTGCCTTTGTGGACGCCGCCTCGGGTCGATGGCTCGTTGCGGTAGTCGTCCAGGCCCGGCCCGTCGTACCACAGTCCGCGGATCTTCACCCCCCGTCGGCCGTGAATGCTGACGTGGTGGGCGGGGAGCAGTTCGTAGTACAACTCCGGCGTGGGGATCTGCAACGCGAACCCGCCCTGGGCCATCGCGGCGGCGAACAAGGTGTTCGGGCTGTGCCGACCTCCGGGATCCCAGGCCGGGGCGTACTGGCCCAACACCCGGTTCTGCCAGATCTTCACCGACCAGGTCGCGACCAGGTGTTCCATCGCCTCGACCGTAAGCACGGCGTCGGCCTCCGGGTCGACACCCCGGTCCGCGACATCGACGCCCTGATAGCCCAGCAAGTGCTCGAACAGCAGGCTCTGTATGGCGCCGAACGCGCGTTCCACTGCCTGCTTATCCGTCGGGCGCAGCACCCGAGCTGGGAGTATGTTCGCGCCGATGACCCGCTGCACTTCCACGAGATTGTGGTTCTTGTAGACGGAGCCGTGGTCGGTCGTAACGGTCTCCGGGGTGAAGAACGGCAACGCGGCGACCGGGTATCCCGCGAACTCGGCCACCACCGCGGCCGGTACTCCCGGATAGGGCCAGATCATGTCGTCGCCCCACCCGTCGCGTAGCGGCAGGGGTGTCATCACGTCGCGCAGCAGCATCGCCACGTCCACCGACGTGTCCGACACCAAGGTCAGCCGGAACGCCACCAGCGAATGCGTGTACACGTCCAACGCGATCGTCAAATGTGTCGATACCGGGTCGCCGAACACGCTCTCGCGGACCTTCACCGGCAGCAGCGTGGTGTCCAACGCGATGACCTGCCCCGGCCGGTGCACCACCACATGGGTTCCGGTGGCCTCGACCGCGGCGGCCGACCGCTGATAGCGCTGCCGGGCACCGCCGGGACCGAACCATTCCCGCCACACCTGCCGCAGCGTCTCGTAGCACGGCACCTGGACCTGCTCGCCGTACTTCTCCCGCACGTACTGGCAGACAAGCCGACGCCGCGCCATCATGCTGATCCGCGACCGGTGCAGAGTCTCGGCCCGCACCGCGAAGACGGCCTCGCGGACCGGCTCGGTGATGCTCGGCCGTCCACCGCTGCGGCGTACCCAACTGCCCAGGATCGCCCCGGCGACACCGAACCGGCGGCAGTCCGCGCCCAACCGCTCCAGCGTGCGCAGGCTGACATGGGCGAACCCGAGCCGCCGCGCGTCCTGCGGATCAAGGGCGTTGAGCTCGGCTACCTTCGCCAGCCGCCGCGCGGTCAACGTCGTGGCGTCCGGGTCATAGCCCGCACGGGGCTCACCCGGACCCGGCCGCAACGGATCACCACCACGGAACCCGGTCTCCACCTCCAGCACGTGCGCCAGCCGCAGCAGCGCCAGCTCCCGCTGATCCCGCGTCAGGTCGGCCAACGTCACCGGTTGCCGGGACCCCGCGCACGTCCCCAGAGTCGTCGCGTTCACCGGCGCGCGGGCTGCCGGGCCGGTCAGCAGGACCCGCACCGTTGTCTGCATCTTCGTACCGTCACCACGGTGCAGCTGGACGTGGCCGTACTCCGGGGCGAACGACTCGACCAGCCACTCGACGTCATCGACCACGACGACGGCGCCGGGCGACAGGTCGAGTAGGCCGGCGTGCTGACTCATCGGCCAGCTCCGGCCGGTGATGCCCACACCTTCGTTGCGTCATTGATCGGGGTCGACAGGTCGATCCCGAGTCGCCGGTGCCAGATGAGGTGCAGTGCATGAGCCCGTGCCACCGCCGGGAGCCGGGTGGCCGCCACGAGATCGCCGAACGATCGCGGACCTGACGCGACCGCCGCGAACAACTCCGACTGCAGGCCCAACGGGTCGCGCAGCGGGCGGCGCTGCGCGGACAGCGTGTCCAGGCTGGTCTGCACGTGTGGCCGCCAGCCGGTGACGACCAGATACCGCCAGCCGGCCGCCAACGCCGCTTCCCTCGCTGCGGTGAAGCACACCCGGTCGTCATCGCCGATCCGCTCACCCGGCCGCACATCGATCAACAGGCCACCTTCGGCCGCCACCGCCAGGAAATCCGGGATGTGCTCCCGCCAACCGGACCCGGTCGCGAACCGCAACCGGAACGGCTGGCCCAACACGTCGCTCACGCCGCCCGCGAAGTCCACCGCGAGCAGCAGCCGCTGCTCGGCGATGCTCTCGAACCCGTGGTGACGGCCGGTCGACACCATGAACTGCAAGCCCGGACGGTGCCGCTGTCCCCGACGCCAGGAGAACCGGCGCACCGGCTCGCACCGCGACGTCGGGATCGAGGCCAAGTCACGCACCGCGCAGAGCACCGAGGCGTCCGATGCCCGCCACTGCGCCCGCCACCGTCCGGTCCACCCGTCAGCCAGAGCCAGCGACCCCCGTGCCCCGTCGAAGCCCGCCCACTGCGTGCACAGACCCGCAAGCCCGCACCGGTCGGACCAGAGTTCTCCACATCTGGCCGTAACGCCTGACATCCATCAATCCAACAAGACTGATGTCTACCCGAGCCGAGGTTTCCGATTCGCGTTGCTTTGCGGCGAGTCGAACAGCGCAACGGGCGCTATCGCGCTCTTCGCACGGAGTGACGCTCTATAACGGTGGATTCCGTCTCGGCTGGCGCACTGGAGTTGCGCTCATGTCTGGAACGGATACGAGATCTCCGCCAGCGGCAGTACCTCAAGGCGACGGTCTCCACGTATAGGCGATGAGCGAAGCCGCATCCCGCCGGGGCTCGCCCATGATCCACACACTCAGGGCCGCTATGGCGATCGGCTCTACAGGCTTCCTATAGAAGGTCCCGGCGGGCCTTGCTGGTCGAGATCCGGTGCCGGCTGAGTCGAGTCGGGTGGCACGGGAGTACGTGGCGCACCCTCGACTGAAGCCGCTGGTGTCTTCGATCGAGTTCCGCGATCACCAGGCGCAAAGCTCTCGACTGGCGCGGAATTCCTCGTCACCTCGTCTGCGCGTTTAGTCA
>NZ_QHHV01000480.1:0-3214 GCF_003947245.1 Actinoplanes sp. ATCC 53533
TGACCCACGAGCGGTACAGATCGCCGCCGCAGCGCTGTGGCTCAAGGCCCGACAGATCGCACCCGACGCCCGACCCGAGCGGCTGAACCTGGTCGCGTCGAACCTGCGCCTGGCAAGCCTTGCCGACGACGACCCGGCGCTCGTCGAGCTTCGCCGTGAGGTCGAGCGCGAAACCGGCATCCCGGGCGCCCTGACCGATACGCTAATTCATGCACTGCGCGGCGCCGACCACCTTGGCAGCCTACTCAAGGTCGACACAGCGGTGGACGACGCACTGAACCAGCACGAGGCTACGCTGGGCCGGGTCAAGCCCGAGCAGGGCGACCTCTTCGCCGGATTCAAACCCGAGCCGGAGCGGATCCCCATCGGCAAAGTCGAGGCCAAGGCGACATTGCTCGAACTCATCGAGGGCTTCCTGACCAAGCACACGAGTGGCGACGACCTCGGTCTACGGTTGCGTGGCGAACAACTAGCGGCCGGCGTGCGTTTCGTGAAGCTAGTGCGCGAAGGCATATATGACCTTGCGGTGGCGAATCCACCATACGCTGGGGCCAAGTGGCTAGCCGATACGAGATACGTCGAAAAAACATACCCACTTGGCAAGGCTGATCTCTACGCAGCATTCTTACTGCGTGGTCTGGAACTGGTACACAACGGTGGCGTTTCGGCGATGCTTACGATGCGAAACTGGATGTTCATCAAACAGTATGCGGACTTGCGTAGGTACATTCTCGGCAGCTTTGATGTACGCGCAATTGGTGATTTTGCTGTGGGCGCATTCGACGAAGTGCCTAACGATATCTTGACCGTGGCGGTAAGCGTGGTGCACCGTTCAATCAACCGAGAACAATTGAGCGTTGCCCAACAGCCATCCCCATCGAATGACATATCCTACGATCGAGGGCGAACTCCACGAAAAAGGGCCGCCACGCTTTGTCACGAGGGGCGATACTCCTTCGACTCAAGCGCGTTCGAGATTGTGCCGGAATGGCCTCTTCCGTATTGGTGGGACCGGGAGCTCGATTACTATGCACGCCTACCGCTTCTCGGGTCCATTGCTGACGTAAGAAAAGGTATTGACACCGGAAATAACAAGCGGTTCGTGCGGAATGCGTGGGAGGTGTTGAACTCACAGCTTGGCATATCTCCAGGCTCGAACTGGACGCCGTACGTCATGGGCGGCGCGGATCGCCGTTGGTTCGAGCCCCTTATGAATGTCGTGCGGTTTGCAAGACGGTTGCTGGAAATTCGCGTATTGGCCGACGTGTCAAATGGTGCAAACCTAAGAAACCCTTCATGCTGGCACGAGATTGGAGTCGCCTTTACTCCGATTGGCGCCACCTGTCGGGCAAGGATTCACTATTATCCCAGCATCTGTGATAATAAGGGTTCATCAATCTACTCGTCTGAGACGGTCTCGGTAGAGAATATCCTCTGCTCCGTCAATCATTCCGCGGCCCAAGGCATCCTTGCAGACCTTAATCCCTCGATCTCGTTTCAGGTTGGAGACCTTGTTCGTCTCCCGGTGATTCAAGTTGAGGCGAGTGCAGACGTGGTATCACTCGTCCGTGACGCGTTCATGCTCGAGGAGTCGCACCGGGAACCCTCCGTCGAGTTCCACAGTCCCGGCTCTTCTCCCTGGCGCTACGCCCAGGACTGGGCGCAGGCTGCCGTCGACCGTCCAGGGGGAATGCCACTGCCTGAGTACCTCGAGCGACTTGATGTTGAGCTCTCCACGGACCACCTGAGCTTCGCGCTCGGCGTGGCGCTCGGCCGTTTCGGTCCGGCCGGAAGCGACACTGAGGGCGTCCTTGATCCGGCCGTCGCAGACCTCTCACATGCATTGCCATACGGCTTACTTTTCCTCGATACGACTCTGGACGCTGAGGACCGCAGCGACGGCCTTGGACACCCCGCAGCCGTACCGCTGCACGAAGCCTGGACTTCTCACGGCTCGGCGATCGGTACAAGGCGCGGCCTGCGCGACTGGCTCGCCCTTGACTTCTTCAAGGACGTCCACAAGGGCATGTACGAGAACCGGCCTATCCATTGGCCGCTGTCTTCCGCGGGCAAGACCTTTGTGGCCTGGGTGAACATTCATCGTATGACCGAGCAGACCCTGCGAGTATTGCTCGCCGACTACTTGGTGCCGACTCTCTCTCGCCTCGATGGCGAGCTGTCCGACCTACGCTCCGCCCGTGACGGTACCGACAGGAAGATCGCCCGCACCGCCGAGCGGCTTTACGACCGAAAAATCAAGGCCAGGGACGAGCTACAAACGTTCATCGAGACTGTCGAGCAGTGTGCCGACCGCGGCGCGCCGCCGACCGACAGCAAGTGCCGGCCGCGCGAGCACGATGCACGCTATGTTCCCGACCTCGACGACGGCGTGATGATCAACTCTGCTGCACTCTGGCCGCTGCTCGACCCCCAGTGGAAAGACCCGAAGAACTGGTGGAAGGAGCTCGCCACCGCCAGCGGTCGCAAGGACTACGACTGGGCCCATCTGGCCATGCGTTACTGGCCCACCCGGGTTGACAAGAAGTGTCAGCAGGACCCGAGCTTGAGCGTTGCTCATGGCTGCTTCTGGCGCTACCACCCTGCGCGCACCTGGGCCTGGGAGCTACGGCTCCAAGACGAGATTAGTCCTGACTTCCGCGTCGAGGAGCCGCCCTATCACCCCGGCGTCCACGACCTTGGCGACGGTGGTGACCCCCCACACCGCGAGGCGTTCCTTCGGGTCCAGCCCAGGGCCGCCCTCGCGGCAATCGAAAAGGAGGCCATCCGGCGCATGGGACGTGGCGTGCGCCGCGGGCAGGTGGCCGAGCTGCGTATCCTCGAGCCGGGTCTCTGGTCAGCACATTCTGGATCGATCTGGGAGATGGAGCTCCGGTTGGCTGAAAAGCAGGGTGCAGAGCTCCGAATTCTTGCCCCCGACGAGCCCGAGGCTCGCGCCGCGTTCGAGGCGACCCACGCCGAGAAGGTGCATAGGCGCAAGGAATTGCTTGCCACTCTTGCGCCACACGTCGGTCTGTTTGCCAACGAGGACGCGGACGACAGCGTCGAAGAGAGCGTGGAGGACGGCACGTGACGACGGCGGGACCTGGGGCTACGGCGGTCGAGTTCGGTGGTCCCGTGTCCGCGTGCCTCGAGACGGATCTTCGCGCGCGGGTGCGCCAGCAGGGTGTGGTCGTATGGCTTGACCAGGCCGGGC